>RDSB01000012.1 GCA_004923195.1 Marinifilum sp. JC120
GTGAATCAACTCCATAAAGCTGGATGCTGGACTTTGCCAAATCAATTCCGATTATGGTAGCTACTTTCATTGGGATGGTCCTCCATTTCGAAGTTGTGGTGAACTTGAAATATACCCCTTTTTAAGGGGCGGGACCATCCCATCAGCTTAAACCCTTTTTGAAAAAAGGGTTTAAGAATCCCAAAAACTTTTAATAGGGCTTCGCCGCTGTAGTTTAAAAAATATTACTTACAATTAAAGCGCACTATCTACAAAGATAGTGCGCTTTATTTTTTGAAAGTAGCCTCTAAAAGCTATATGCGAAGCTTACTAAATGATTCTGAAGGGGATGGGGTCTGGGGAAGGGGAAACTCTTGCAAGAGTTTCCCCTTCCCCAGTCGCCGGAGACATCATGATTTAATCTGCGATAATAACATACCGCAAAGCATCAACCCACACCCGATCAAGCCCTGCGTAGTCAACAATTCACCGAGCATCAACCACCCGGCGAGAGCCGCAAAAACTGACTCCAGACTGAGAATAATTGCCGCGTGTGCAGGCTTTGCTTCCTGCTGGGCCACCACCTGCAAAGTATAGGCTACACCGACAGACATAAGCCCGCCGTAAAGAATAGGTACAATCCCGGCCCAAATACCTGCAAATGTCATGGTTTCCAATGCAAATGCACCGATAAAACTAAATACAGAACATACTACAAACTGCCCTGCTGCAAACTTAACCGGATCGACCTTGGTTGCCAGCAGGGAAATCACTACAACATGCCCGGCAAAAAAGACCGCACAACAGAGTACCAACAGGTCACCCATCTCAATATGAAAACTCTCGTTAACAGAAAGCAAATACATACCGATAACGGCCAGCACTGCGCCGACCCAAGTAGGAAGCCCGGTTTTCTGCTTAAAAAATAATCCCATAATAGGAACAAAAACCACGTACAATCCGGTGATAAATCCTGCATTGCCGGCCGTGGTATAAACTAGTCCCCATTGCTGAAAAGTCGCCCCTAAAAATAATGCCCCGCCCGCAACCAGACTGCCTTTAAAAAAACTTCCCTTATCCACTTCCTGATAAGTACCGTCTTTCTTCTTTTCGCGGTCTATGCGCTGAATGAGTGGTAGCAGAGCAGCAGCACCCAAAGCAAAACGGACCGCATTGAAAGTAAGCGGACCCATGTAATCCATCCCCACCCGCTGGGCCACAAATGCAGCACCCCAGATAATGGCAGTGATAAGCAATAAAATATCGGCCTTAAAACTCTTTGTACTCATGTATGCCTCCGGCGGCCCTTCGGGGACCAGAGAAACTTTTTGTAAAAAGTTTCTCTGGACTCTTCAAAAACTTTTAGTAGGGCTTCGCCGTTGTGATAATTTGAATTTTGCTAGTAATTAAAACCGCACTATCTGCAAAGATAGTGCGGTTCAAAATTTGAAAATATATTTGCTGCGCTAAGTGCGAAGCATACTGAAAGGTTTTGAAAGGGATGGGGTCTGGGGAAGGGAAAACTTTTACAAAAGTTTTCCCTTCCCCAGCCGCCGGAGGCATCAAAACTTATTCAGATTCGATTTCTTCTACTGGTTCTGTGAGCAGGAAATCGCCTTTTTCGATCCAGCTTTTGAGCTTGTCTGCAATTTCAAGGGAAATTGAATGACTGGTCAACGGAACGGTGGGAATATCCTTACCGTTCAGGTTGATTGAGCCGGACTTGAGTTCTTCAAGGGTCACATGGGCGAGGATGTTACCTACACCGTTGGGATAGTCATACCCGTAATCCTTGACAGGCATCTGGATGTCAGCATCGGATACACCTGTAAACCAGGCCATTTCCTCGTTCAGGATAGGAATGGGAATACCCACACCAACTGATGCGGTACAACCGTAACCGGGAAAACTGAGTCCACGGAAATAACGGGAATCCATTTCAGTTACATTGTCACTCTTGAGCATGAGTGTTCCAGAGGGAGTCAAAGGAATACCGCGCTCGTTACGCTGCGGACTCTTCACATGCTGAGTACCGGCCCCGATGACGTAACCTTTGGCTCCGGCAAGGAAAATACGTGTACCCATGCCGATAGTACGCAGATAAGGATCGTTGAAAAGCGGGGAAAGCTGCCCGGCAGTGGCAAAGTTGACATTGCGCTGATTGGGCTTGAGCGGTCCCATGTAGGTGTAGACGGTCCTGCTGGTCATGTTCACCGCGGCATTGTAATTCTGGTAGCAGTTGCGCGGATTGAGCATGGTCAGGTTATTAAGATCCTTGAGGGATACATCTTTTTCAATCTCCCGGCGCGGGTAACAGTCAGTACCATAGGACTTGGCCTTGAGACGCACTGTTTTACCGGCAATCAGATCTTCGATGACATGACCGCCGCCGTAAGCGAAACGACCGGGATGAACCTTATTCAAGGGATCGTCCTCAGAAGGCTCGGTAACGCCGATAAATGAGTCTACAGCTGCGACTCCGGCGTAACAGGGAACATTGTTCAGCCAGACCTCTGAAGTCTTGATAAGCGGCGGAACCTGCCCGATATTGAAAAACATGCCGGAGGAGCACATGGGAGAAAAGGTCCCGGTGGTTACTACATCTATCTCTTTGGCTGCTTCAACCTTGCCTTTGGAACGGACGATTTCGACCATTTCTTCAGCATTGACGACTACAGCCTTACCTTTCTTGATTCGTTCATTTATTTCACTGATTGTCTTGTTGACTTCAAAGGTAGTGGCCATTGGAAAGACTCCGTTTGAAATTTGGTTACTGGCTAGCCTGACTCAAGTTTTCCACATTACGTTCAAAAGGATTATCCGGGCTGAACCGCCCCGTGCATTTGAATACAAAGTCAGACGAGCAGAGATTGTGGCTTAAATAGCCTCTGATTGCAATTTTATTTTTTTAAAGGGGTAGATATTATTTCGCGTGACAAAAACGTTTTAGAGGCGAATATGCCTTGGCTTAAGCTATATAATAATGTATAAGAACCTGTGGTCGCGGGGGTAGAGAATATTCGGATTTTTTAAGATTTTTTTTACTTTAATTTCAATAACTTAAAACACCCCTAAAAAATAAATTATTCACGTGAAAGAAGCACTTAGAAATCACCTTTTGAATTCATGCTCTGATTCCGAGCTGACACGCTGGTTTGACCCCATAAATATCGACATTTCCGACAAGAGCGGAGAGGTTGTAGTTACTTTTCCACACGCTTTTTTCGGGCAGTGGTTCAAATCAAGTATTCAGGACCGTTTTGAAGAACAGCTGGGCCAGTTTCTGGGTAGCGGATTCTCCGTATCCTACTCCAATAACGGTTCAAGCCAGACTTCGGTTCAAGAGCAGCCCGTCAGCATCAAGAAGATTGACTTTCCATTCGGGCATAACTTTACCTTTGAAAACTTCCTGATCAGCAAGAAGAACTACTTCCCCCTTGCCTCAGCCAGAGAAGTGACCCGTGTAGATAACATCTCCTTCAACCCTTTTGTCATCTGCGGCAAGAGCGGTTCCGGTAAATCACATCTTTTGAAAGCCATTGCCAACGAAGTCTGTAAAAATGTCGAACGGGAAAAAGTGTTCCTCGGAAACGTTGATGACGTACAAAACATCTACTCTGTTCGTTTTGGCGGCGACATCATACGTGCGAGGAATTATTTCTTTGATTTTGAATACTTCTTCCTTGATGACCTTAAGCAGATCAAAAAATACGAACACCTACAGCAGGAACTAATCTCCATTTTCAACAACTTTTATGAAAATGGAAAACAGATGGTCTTCAGCTGTACGGATAAACTGGCTTCCTACGACTTTTTGAACAAGAACCTAAAATCAAGACTGGAATGGGGACTTATCGTCACCCTGAAAAGACCGGACCTCGAGATCAGGGCCAAATATGTTCAGAAGCAATGTAAACTGAAAAAACTACCCCTGAGTAAGGACCAGATCCTTACCCTTTCTCAAAGATTTCAGGATTTTAGATACCTTCAAGGTATCATCATCAAACTTTCTGCATTCCGTGAACTTGTACGCAAGAACATGGATGACCGGGATTTTGAACATATCCTCAGCAACACGGAAGAAAAAGCCGACGAGACTCTTACACCTGAATACGTGATCGAGTGCGTGGCTTCTCATTTCAACCTCAAACCTTCCGACCTTACCGGGAGCAAAAGGCACAAGATGACCGCCCATGCACGGCAGGTGGCCATGTACCTTTGCAGGGAACTTTTAGGGATATCCTACCCCGCTCTAGGCCGGACATTTGGAGGAAAAGACCACTCGACTGTTCTTTATTCTGTTAAAAAAATTCAAGAATTACAAAGAGATGATAAGGTTTTGAAAAGACTGTTGATAGACTTGAAGAATAAGTGTCTTTTACGTGTCTCAAACTAGGAAAGTTCAAATTGAGTGTCTATATGTCACTTAAATGCAACATTGATTGTGCATAAAAATACCATTAATTTCAAATAGTTATCTGAAAAAGAAACATACGAACCGCCCTTATTAAAAATACAAGGAGAATATATATGTATTTAAAGGTGAATAGGGATGAAGTGATCGAAGGATTGCAGAAGTCTGCCAGCATCATTCCCGCCAAGACAGGTGCCGCATATCTGCGCACCATATGGCTGAAAAGCGAAAGTGGAAATCTGCGCATCATGTCCACTGATTCCAACCTGGAATTCTGCGGAACATATCCGGCTGAGATCGTAGAAGAGGGTCTTGCTGGTGTGCAGGGACGTGCATTCTATGATCTGGTCCGCAAGCTGCCTTCCGGTGAACTGACCATCAAGAACGATGCTGACGGTTCTTCCATTCTGGTGGAGCAGGGTTCCAGAAAATACAAGTTGCCGGTGAATGATCCCACCTGGTTTCAGAAATTCTCCGACTTCCCTTCAGAGGGAGCTGTATTCTGGTCAGGTGATTTCCTGTTGGAGATGATCGAAAGAATCGCCTTCTGCATCAGTGATGAAGACAGCATGGAAGCCATTGCCTGCATGAACATTATCCCTTCTGCTGATGAGAATGGTAAGTTTGTGGAAGTATGCGGCCTTAACGGACATCAGTTCGCACGCCTTAAATTCATCAATGATGACATTCATTCTATTCTTCCTGAAGAAGGAATCCTCATTCAGAAGAAATATCTGGTTGAACTGAAGAAATGGCTCACTGAGGATGAGATTGAACTCAGTCTCAGTGAAAAGCGTCTTTTCTTTAAGACTGCTGATGGTAAAGAAACTTTCAGCCTGCCGCTCAGCTACTACCAGTATCCCAACTACAAAAACTTCCTGGCCAAGCTGGGTGATGATGATGTTTCCCGTATGACAGTAGAAAAGTCCGAGCTTTCCATGGCTCTGGATCGTATTTCTATCTTCAATACCGATTCCAACCGTTGTGCTTCTTTCTTGTTCAATCCCGGTGAGCTGGTACTTTTCTCTCAGGGGCAGGAAGTGGGTACCGCAACAGAGTCCATGGAGATCGAGTTTGCAGGTGAAATGGAACGCATTGCTTTCCCCACCAAGAATCTCATTGAGATCCTTGGACACTTCCAGTCCGATAAAATTAATTTCACCCTGACCGGATCCGAAGCACCTTGCGGCGTAACCGGAAATGATGACAACGAGTATCTCGTCATCGTCATGCCCATGAAGGTTCAGGAAGAGACCTACTACAGCGAGGAAGACGTTTAATGGCTTCTAATCAAGATTACAGCGCGGAATCGATTACCGTCCTAGAGGGTCTGGCTGCGGTTAGAAAAAGACCCGCCATGTATATCGGTTCCACCGATATCAGGGGCTTGCACCACCTTGTTTACGAGGTGGTCGACAACTCCATCGATGAAGCCATGGGCGGATATTGCGATAAGTTCAAAGTTACTCTGCACATGGATAACAGCGTTACTGTTTCCGATAACGGACGCGGTATCCCCGTTGATATTCATCCAAAAGAAAAAAAACCTGCTCTTGAAATCGTTATGACTGTACTGCACGCCGGCGGTAAATTCGATAATGATGCCTATAAAGTTTCCGGCGGATTGCACGGAGTTGGTGTTTCTTGCGTAAATGCCCTCTCTGAGCATCTTGAGGCCACTGTTCGACGCGGGGGCAAGATGTATCGTCAAACTTACGTCAGAGGGGTGCCTCAGGGTCCTGTGGAGTGTATTGGTGATGCGGTGACCACCGGAACTACCGTCCGCTTCCGTCCTGACGAGGAAATTTTCGAAACCAACCAGTTTGATTTCAGCGTTCTTAAAAAGCGTTTCCGTGAGTTGGCTTACCTGAATAAAGGTCTTGAAATTGAATTTGTGGATGAAAGAACCAATGAAAAGGCTAATTTTAAAGCTGACGGCGGTATTGTTTCATTTGTCGAAGATTTGAACAAAGGTCAGACCACAGTAAGTGACATTATTTACGCTGAGTCTGAAACCGAAAACGTAATTACTGAACTGGCTATCCAGTACAATACAGCGTTCAAGGAAAACACCCACACCTTTGCCAACAACATCCGCACTATTGAGGGTGGTACTCACCTTGCCGGTTTTAAGGGCGCGCTGACCCGCGCAATTAATACTTATATCCAGAATTCGGATCTGCCTAAGAAACTTAAGCACAAGATGTCCGGTGATGATGTTCGTGAAGGTTTGACCGCTGTAATCAGTGTGAAATTGCCTGAACCGCAGTTTGAAGGGCAGACCAAGACCAAACTCGGTAACTCCGAAATGGTCGGTATTGTTTCCGGCATGGTTTACGACAAGCTTTCATCTTATTTTCAGGAAAACCCAAAAGACGCCAAATGCATCATCGAAAAAGTAGTTGATGCAGCAAGAGCCAGAGAAGCAGCCCGCAAGGCCCGCGATCTGGTACGCCGTAAAGGTGCTCTTTCTGACCATTCATTGCCCGGTAAGCTTGCTGACTGCCAGTCTAAAGATCCTTCCGAAAGTGAACTCTTCATTGTTGAGGGTGACTCTGCGGGCGGTTCTGCGAAGCAGGGCCGTAACCCCAAGCATCAGGCTATCCTGCCTCTGCGCGGTAAGATTCTGAATGTGGAAAAGACCCGTTTTGACAAGATGCTCGGTAACAAGGAAATCCGGGCTCTGATAACCGCCATGGGTATCGGAATCGGTCAGGAAGAAGGGGAGAAGGATTTCGACAAGCTGCGTTACCATAAGGTCGTTATCATGACTGATGCGGATGTTGACGGCTCCCACATCAGAACCCTGCTGCTGACCTTTTTCTTCCGTCAGTATGAAGAGCTTATCCAGCGCGGACATCTCTATATTGCCCAGCCTCCGCTGTACCGCATAGCCAAGGGTAAGTATGAGAAATTCATCAAGGATGACCCTGAACTTTATTCACTGCTCATCGAAAGGGTGGCTAAAGATATTGCCATCAAAACCAAGTGCGGACAGGAATACCATCACGAATCTCTTGTTGAGCTGCTGAATGATATTCGCTTTATCAAGAGCAAAATCGGTGAAGCTGCCAATATGGGTATTTCAGATGCCTTGTTTGCCAATCTGGTCAGCCTTGATGAAAAGATGACTCCTGAAATGTTTGCTGACAGTGATCCGCAATCTTTTGTCTCCAAAATGGAAGAATCGGGATACAAGGTTATCGTTGAGCGCGAAGAGACTGAAACAGAAGGCGAAGCCCGCGTTTACGTTATTTTTGAAAATGAAAACGGGCACCGTAACAGATTGGCAGTTGAATTCTTCAACTCCAAACTGTTCAGAAATACTTATGACCGTAACCGCAAGATTGTTGATGATTGTGATGGAATTGATTTCATCATCGTGCGCGGAGAAAATGAAACCGAAGTCAGAGGTATTTTCAAGTTGCTCGATGGCGTAATGGAAGAGGCCTACAAGGGTATCAATCTCCAGCGCTACAAAGGTCTGGGCGAAATGAACCCTGAACAGCTCTGGGAAACCACCATGGATCCTGAAAAAAGAACCATGTTGCAGGTGACCATTGAAGATGCTTCAGGAGCTAATGAAATCTTTGAAGATCTTATGGGTGACAATGTTGAACCTCGCCGTGAATTTATCGAGAAAAATGCTCTAGCAGTTCAAGAGTTAGATATTTAATACGAAGCGGCGAAGCCCTATTAAAAAAGTTTGGGATTCTTAAACCCTTTTCAAAGGGTTTAAGGCCCCCGGCAGGGTGTTGCCGAAGGCAAATTTGGAGAAAAAATGTCTCAAATCACGATTGAAGAAGAGCTTAAGAAATCGTACCTAGAGTACTCCTTGAGCGTTATCATAGGCCGCGCCATCCCGGATGTAAGGGATGGTCTTAAGCCTGTGCACAGGCGTATTCTTTACGCCATGCACGAGCTGGGCAACAGTTACAACAGGTCTTACAAGAAATCTGCCCGTGTTGTCGGTGACGTAATCGGTAAATATCACCCGCACGGTGACTCCGCTGTTTACGATGCCTTGGTTCGTATGGCGCAGGAATTTTCCATGCGCGATCCTCTTGTGGACGGTCAGGGTAACTTCGGTTCCATTGACGGCGACGCCGCAGCTGCCATGCGTTACACCGAAGCAAGAATGTCCAAACTCAGTTCCGAGTTCCTGGCCGACCTTGAGAAGAAGACTGTCGATTTTCGTGACAACTACGATAACTCCTTGCAGGAACCTTCTGTCCTGCCCACCAAGGTTCCCAACCTGCTGCTGAACGGTACTTCCGGTATTGCGGTCGGTATGGCTACCAATATTCCGCCCCATAACCTCGGCGAGTTGATTAACGGTACTGTGCATCTGCTCGATACCCCCGAGTGTGAAATTGAAGACCTCATGGTCCACATCAAAGGTCCTGACTTCCCTACCGGAGCACTCTGCTTCGGCGGAAAGGGGCTGCGTGAGGCTTATCTGACCGGTCGCGGTTCCATCAAAATTCGCGGTGTTGTGAATATTGAAGAGAAAAAGAACGGTCGTCAGTCAATTGTCATCACCGAAATTCCTTATGCCCTGAACAAATCCAGCATGGTTGAGAAGATCGCCCAGCTGGTTGGTGAAGGTAAAATCGAAGGCGTTTCCGACCTGCGTGATGAATCTGACCGTAAGGGTATCCGCGTTGTTGTTGACCTGAAAAAAGGCGCAATTGCAGATATCATCATCAACTCCCTGTATAAGTTCACCCAGCTTGAGCAGAGTTTCGGCATCAACATGATGGCCGTTAACGCCAACCGTCCGCAGCTGATGAATATTAAACAGATTCTGGAGGCATTCCTTGAACACCGTCGCGAAGTAATCATTCGCCGCACAAGGTTTGATCTTGATAAGTGCGAAAAACGCGCTCACATTCTCGAAGGTCTGCGCATTGCGTTGGATAACATCGACGAAGTGGTCAAAATCATTCGCGCTTCCAGTAACGGCGATGAAGCCCGCACCGGACTCATGGATAGATTTGAACTTTCCAGAGTGCAGGCACAGGCAATTCTGGATATGAGATTGCAGCGTCTTACTAACCTTGAGCAGGAAAAACTGCTTGAAGAATACGCTGAAATTCTCAAGAAAATTGAATACTTCAAGTCCATTCTTGAAAACGAAGAAGTACTCAAAGGCGTTATCCGCGACGAACTGGTTGAGATCAAAGAGAATTACGCCACCGAGCGTAAGACCGTGCTTATGGATCACAACCCCGATGACATCGACATCGAAGACCTGATCCCCGATGACGATGCGGTTATCACTCTTTCCAGACGTGGTTACATCAAGCGTACTCCGCTTTCCAATTACCAGAAGCAAAAGCGCGGCGGTAAAGGTATTGCCGGTGTTCAGACCAAGGATGGAGATTTTATCCACACCTTCCTGACCACCTCCAATCACCAGTTCCTGCTGCTGTTTACTTCCAAGGGTAAGATGTTCAAAATCAAGGTTCATCAGGTTCCCGAAGCAAGCCGCATCGCCCGTGGCGCGCATATCGCCAACCTGCTGCCTCTTGAAAAGGACGAAACCATCGCCACTGCGATGACCATGCGTGAGTTCGAGGAAGAGGATTTCTTCCTGTTCGTAACCAAGAACGGTATGGTCAAACGTTCTTCAATAGCCCTCTACCGCAATTGCCGTCAGTCCGGTATTCGTGCGGTAGCCCTGAAGGAAGGCGATGAACTGATTACCGTAAAAGAAGTTAATGCAGATTCAGAAGCTGTACTGGTCACCAGAAACGGTACTTCTATTCGCTTTAGCTGCCAGGATGCCCGTTCCATGGGTCGTGTGGCCAGTGGTGTTAAGGGGATTGCCCTGCGTCCCGGTGATGAAGTTGTTTCCGGCGTTGTTACCGGTGATGAAGAGCGCGTCCAGCTGCTGACTATCTCTGAAGGCGGTTACGGTAAGCGTACCGACATCGAACAGCATCGCTTACAGACTCGTGGCGGTAAGGGAATCATCAGCATGAGAGTGACCACTAAGACCGGCAAGGTGCTCGGTTCAATTATGGTTTCACCTGATGATGAAGTTGTTCTGCTCACTTCCGGTAACAAGATCATCCGCATGGGCGTGAAGGATGTCTCCCTTGTGGGTCGTGCTACTCAGGGTGTGAGATTGGTACGCATGGATGACGGCGACCATGTTGTTGGTTTTGACCTTGTTCAAGAAGCAACTGAAGAAATTGAAGAAATTGCTTCTGAATCTGAAGGTGAAGAATCCACATCATGAAAAGATGTTTGATCATAATAATCACATCCCTGCTGCTTATGGCGCAGGGATGTGATAAACCGAGTGATAACAGATCAGAAGTTATCGATAATGCTCGGTCAAATTTTATTAGCGGCTTTTACGTAGATTCCGAAAAAGGCTTTGAAAGATATTTGCAGGATAACCCGCAGGGGGAAGACCGTCTTGAAGCTTGGAATTATCTGGTAAAAATTGCCTCTGAAGTTCGTCATGACAGTGACCGCGGGGCTGCGATCCTTGAAGCCATGTATCTTGAGTTCGGACATAAACCGGAACTTGCTTCACAGCTGAAGCTTCAGTTGGCGGAAATGTATATCCGTACCGGGCAGTATAAGCCGGCAGTTGAGGCGCTAGAGAAAAGTCTTGAATATTCTGATCAATCGCAGGAGCAGCTTGATTCAACCCGGACTTTACTGGCTGAGACTTTCCGCAAATTAAGAAATTATGACCTCGCTATTTATACCTATAACGACATAGCCAAAAGTACTGATAATAAGACAACAAAAGCTCGTGCTCTTTTTGAAATGGCCCACACCCTGACTTTGATTCAAGCTTGGGAAAGGGCAGAATCTGAGCTTGAAAAGCTGTTAAAAATGGAAGGAATTCCAGAAGATCTCCACGCTGAAGCTGCTTTCGTGCTAGCTGATATCTATGAAGATCGTCATGAGTATCGCCGCGCAGCTGAATTGCTGGAAAAGATTGTTGATACTTATCCGAATCCTTACGCAGTCAGGTATAAGCTGGATTATTTGAAGAAGCGGTTTTGATATTTGTATATAAATAGTCGGCTAAATGGGCAGTTATTCGGAAATTCCGAATAACTGCTAAATCATAATTCCCAACCCCTTCGCAATAAACCCTCCAAATACCGAAACCACTTCTGAACAGTTTCCGGGCTGGAATCTCAAGTCAATATAAACCGATTTTATGGGTGGCAGGTCGTCTGAAGGAAGGGCGTGCCTGCATCCTTTTGCTGTTGTTTCCTTTGTCACCACTGCTATGGCCAATCCTCCCTGAACCGCTGCCAGCAAGCCAGCCATACTGGGGCTGCCGTAGGCAATACGGTATTTGCGTCCTGCTTTTTCCAGAGCTTTCAAGCCATTCTCGCGATAACAGCAGACCGGGTGGAATAGAGCCAGCGGCAATTCTTCCATTTCTGATGGGTCCATTCTTTCAGGCAGAAACCAGCTTAGTTGCAGTGTGGTGGAGTATTCTGTCTGTATGTTGTCAGTTGTTATGACTAGGTCGAGTTGTCCGCTATCCAGCATCTTACTCAGACTAGGGGTGTCAT
Organism: Marinifilum sp. JC120; assembly: GCA_004923195.1. Lineage (NCBI taxonomy): Bacteria > Pseudomonadati > Bacteroidota > Bacteroidia > Marinilabiliales > Marinifilaceae > Marinifilum > Marinifilum sp. JC120. The sequence goes on from RDSB01000012.1 coordinate 11,950, forward strand.
CACAAAATACATTAACTTGGACTTGAGGATGGTTTACGGCGAATTCTCGCATAATTCCGGGAAGATGTTTCATAGCGTAGTCAACAGGAACACCAAGGCTTATCTTGCCGTTTAATTTAGGCCCGGACACAGCGGTTAGTGCTTCATCATGAAGATTCAGAATTTTGGCTGAGTAGCGATAAAGTATTTCACCTTCGGATGTAAGACTGACTCCTCTGCCGTCGCGCTTAAAAAGCACGCATTTCAGGTCATCTTCCAGTTTTTTCATCTGCATGCTTACTGCTGCCTGTGTCCTGTGAACAAGGGATGCAGTGCGGGTAAAGCTTCCGGTATCAGCGGCTACTAAAAAGGAACGGAGCAGATCCGGGGTCAGTTGAGCTGTTTTTGTGATATCAATCATTTTTATATCCTAGATAAGAAATATTAGTTTGTCTAATGTGTGTGAGTCAGCCATTATCTTCCAAAACAAGGAGCTAAAAAATGGCTGAAACACAAATCGAACTTAAGAAAACAATTGGCGTGAACTGGGAAACCTACAATAAACTTATGCCTGAAGTCGGCGATCTCTATGATCAGTTTCATGGGGAAATTTATAAGGACGGATCTGTTAAAGCCAAAGATAAAAGACTGATGGCTTTGGTTGGGGCGCTGGTCAGTGGATGTAGGGCCTGTATGCTTTATCAGACTGAGGAAGCTTTGAATCTGGGCGCAAGTGTGGATGAAGTCCTTGAGAGCTGCGCTGTGGCAATTTCCCTTGGCGGAACAATGGCCGCAGGTGAAACAACACACATTATGGGATTACTAAAGGAAATTGGCAGAATAGATTAGTTTTGAACATTAAATAAATAGCAAAGTCGGCTCCGCTTGGAGCCGACTTTGCTATTTATTCTTCAAAATCATAAACCGTGTAACTACTCATTAATTCGAGCATAACGTAGGTGCTGGTATTTTCCCGAATGCAGGTGGCAGCATCAATGATCATTCGCAGTTTAATTTCAAACTCAGTAAGAGCAGATTTCATGCGTTCATTGATGATTCTTTGTGCATATTCAGGGTTCATATTTGATGAGGTTATCGATAACCCTTTTGTGAAGAAATAATTGTTTGAATTACGAACTAGCTTTTCGATACCATGCATTTCAAATTCATCGTGAATCAGTTTAAGTTTAAAAAGGCTCATGGCAATATCATCGGCAGGTAGTTCATCTTTTACCGCAGGGATGAGTAATAAGGGACCATTTTTAAGCAGTCTGTCCTTCATTGTATCATCTTCAGGAAAATGACTTGCCAGCCTTGCAGCGAAATCACGGTCATTTTTTTGTTTTACCAGTTCCAGTAGAAATTCTTCAATAAGATTCAGGCGCAGTTCATATTCCTTAAAAATAGAAGTGCGAAGCTCAGCAGCTTTGTCATTAAATTCATTTTTACTTATATCATCAATGCCGTAAGCAAAAATTTTTGCACTGAACTCATCATCTAATCTCTCAAGGATAATATTTTCTGTTTCTGCTCTTTTGCCGAAAATGGATTTGATATTTTTGGCGGCCAGATTCCACCATGAAATTAAATCATGAACATCATTGTGATAAAAATTAAAGCGGGGAAGGTTGTCGGAAAATGTAGTTAATTCATTTGAGGAATTAAAAAAGGATTCATCAAGACTGACTGAAGGGACTTGAATTTTTCCCTCTTCCTTCAGTTTTTGAACCCGGTCCATAAGGTCTTCGCAGGTCTTTTCAAAGCGTGAAAACGAAATATCCAGTTCCCCGCTTTCATAATTATCGATAATTTTTTTGATCCGCGCTGAGCGGACCATATTAAAATTATCCAGCAACTTCTGGCGTGTATCCTCAGAAAGAAGAATAATTATTTTTGCCACAGCGGCATTGCTGATTTTTCGGCTGAAGATTTCCTGCAAACAGAAATCCGGCAGTAAGCCGAGTGAATCTAATTTGTATTGTTCATTTAGAACTGAAATTTCAGCCATATAACACCTGTACGTATAAATCCGCGAAGCGAACTAAAATTTTTTGAAGAGTCCAGAGAAACTTTTTTTAAAAAGTTTCTTTGGTCCCCGAAGGGCCACCGGAGGTATAAAAATGTAAGCCCGGTCAATATATGGACCGGGCTTACATTTAACATTTAAAGTACAGGCAGATAGGTTGAGATTTCATACTCAGTTACCTGAGTACGGTATTTATCCCATTCCTTGATTTTGTTCCTGTAGAGATTGCTGTGAATATGCTCGCCGAGGCATTCTTTGACAACTTCACCGTTTTTCATGGCCACGGCAGCTTCGTAAAGGTTGCCGGGCAGGGCGGTTATGCCGTGCTCTGCGAGAGTGGGTCCGTCCATGGCAAAGATATTTTCTTCGATGGGGGCGGGCAGTTCATAGGCCTCGTCAATTCCCTTAAGTCCGGCTTGCAGCATTACCGCAAAACAGAGATAGGGGTTGGCGGCCGGGTCCGGGCAGCGCAGTTCCATTCTGGTAGCGTTTTCTTTACCGGGCTTATACATGGGCACCCTGACCAGTGTGGAGCGGTTTTTACGAGCCCATGAAACGTATACAGGTGCTTCATAGCCGGGAACCAGACGTTTATAAGAGTTAACCCACTGGTTGGTTACGCAGGTCATTTCCGGGGCATGCTTTAGGATACCGGCAATGTAGCTTTTGCCTTCCGGACTGAGATGAAACTCATCGTTGGCATCGAAAAAGACGTTGCGGCCGTTTTTGAACAGGGATTGGTGTACATGCATGCCGGAACCGTTTTCACCGAAAATCGGTTTGGGCATGAAGGTGGCATAAATGCCGTGTTTGCGGGCCATTTCCTTAACAATAACCCGGTAGGTCATGGCGGTATCGGCCATGCGCATGCCCTCGGCATAACGCAGGTCGATTTCATGCTGACTGGGGGCTACCTCGTGATGGCTGTATTCTACATCGTAACCCATTTGCTCAAGGGAGAAAATAATGTCCCGGCGGACATCGTTACCGAGATCCAGCGGCGGGGCGTCAAAGTAACCGCCACGGTCGATGATTTTGGTGCCTTTCTCATCTTTAAAAAGGAAAAATTCAAGTTCGGGACCTACATAGTAGGTGTAACCGCGTTCAGCTGCCTTATCGAGGGTCTTTTTGAGTACCCAGCGGCTGTCTCCTTCATAAGGTGTTCCGTCAGGGTTCTGAATATCGCAGAACATGCGGGCAACAGGTCTATCTGTGGGCCGCCATGAGCAGAGCTGGAAGGTGGTTGGATCGGGAATGGCGATCATGTCCGATTCTTCGATGCGAGTGAAGCCTAGAATGGAAGAACCGTCAAAGCCCATACCTTCCTCAAAGGAAGCTTCAAGTTCCTTGGGGGTGATCTGGAAACTTTTAAGGGTTCCGAGAATATCTACAAACCAGAACTGTACAAAGCTGATATTGTAATCACGTACAGCTTTCAGGACATCGTCAGCGTTTTTGCAGTTGAAAATTGGCGCAGCCACAGTTGTTTCCTCCTTGAAATAAGAAGTTACTCCCAGCCCGGCGGTATTATTTCCGCAGCAGGACAGGTACGGTATACATTCAAAAAATCCAGACAGTGTCCGTCCACTGCCTAAAAATCAAGCATTTGATATAATGAGTTTAAATTGTGGTTAATTATTGAATATCGAGCTGATAATAGCTGATTATGGATTCTTTATGCAAACTGTATCCGCACAATTTTCCATAAATTAGATTGAATCAACCAAATCCCGCATTTCCTTGAAGAAGTTAAGGATTTCTGCATGATTTCTTGGTTCTGAGTTAATATCCAACCGATTGAAAAAAGATACAATATTTCCTTTTGGCGTCTTGGTCATGCCGAAATATAGTTCATAAAGAGGACCTTCGGGGGATTTGACGGCTAGTACCCAGTCTCTTCCCTGTTTGTGCCATACTTTTGAGGTATTTGCTTCTTTTTGGCTGCTGACCAGATAAACCAGTTCTTGTAGAGTGAAAGGGTGTCCCGGTTTGCCCGGCAGGCCTAAAAATTCACCGCTATCAGAATGGATAACCACTGGGAGTTCCATAAATTCTGCTTCCGGCTCAATGGCTGATGTCTCTGCATCAAAGGAATATGATTCCGCCTGACCGTCATCCTTTTTAATAGTGACTACTTTCTTGGCAGTGATCCTTTCCGGTTGCTGCAATCCGCCTGAATTGACTAGTATATTTTTGATTTCCTGCAATAGTTCATTGCTGTCTGCTGGTGGTTCGGATTGGGCCTGAACCAGCTCTTTCAATGATTTTTCCATACGCCCAAGGCGTTGTTCTGCCTTGGCCTGTGAGGTTACCAGCGCGGCAAGTCCGTTCATCATTTGGCCGGTAGTCTTGACCAGCTTTTCGAATTCTTCACTGTTTACCTGTGAATTTTCGGAATTATTTGTACTTTCCGATAACTGATGATTGTCTTTAACTGATTCAAATTCTGTTAAAAGTTTGTCACGAATCTGCTTTACCGATAGATTTTTATTAAAGAGGTCACGTATGCGCAGGCAGAGTTTATCCGCTCCTTTTCTGAACCGCAAAGGTTTGCCGTGTCCGACAATAAAAAAGAATTCTGGAAATTTTTTACGATAACTCTTGACGGTGGTGACTGAGACTCCGGTAATGGTGGAAAGTTCACGGTGAGTAAATGTTTCAGTTGTCATTTTTAATAATCCTGTATGCTTTTTCAGTGGTCCAACTTTAATCTGAACCATGTTTGCTTGCTGATTTTTGAATAATTTATGTAGTATATTAAATGAATAACAAAGAATATTGCTTATCGATAACTTTAATCGTCGGTGGGGTCAACAGGCATAAAAAAAGAACGGCTGCCGTCATGGTTGAAGCAGCCGTTCTAACAACAGAGGTCATGAGATAACCTGACTCAGGTATTGATTGGGTGGAGTTTTAATTCCTGAGTAGGGTCATTATACTCCCGCTGGGGATTGAATTTCAATGTTAAAATTCAAATCAAGTGTTAAAATATTTTTAGTTAACTTTTAAGATTTTGATTTATAACATTTAATATGTTTTTGAATTATCGATAGGTTCCTGTTTAAAGAGGGGTTAGTTTTGGAATCTGGTCAGCAGGGAAATGATGAAAAGGACCACCAAAGCGGCCATCAGGATGGTATTGATATTGATGCCGCCTTTGATTTTCTGCTTTTTGCGGTACCCGAATATCAGGATCAGGATTGCTATGAAGAGAAGAAGTTTGAACATGAGTAAGATTTAATAAATCGTCTTTTAAAAAAAAGCAAAGTGGCTGTCAGATGAAATTTCGTATATGGTGCTGCTATCTTTTTTAACAAATTCAGGAGTAATAAGATGAACGGAACTAAAATTATTTCTACAGTTGTTACATGCTGTGCCCTGCTGGTCACTTTGCTGATATTACCTGTTCAGGCCTCTGATTTTGATACCCTTATTGAGCAGGAATGCAGGAAATCTTTGGCTGCTGAAGGTCTTGGAGATGAATATCTATCAGCGTGTGTTGCCGGGGTTAAGAGAGAATTGTTTGGCAATCAGCCTCCCCGCATAGGGATAAATACTTCCTGTCCTTCGGGTACTTTTCCGTACTATATTCAAGGTGATCCCAAAGTGCGCTGTGCGAGAATCAGCTATACTAATAGTAATTCGTGTCCTGCCGGGCAGCAGCAGATCGTGATTCAGCTGGGTGATAAGCAGGTTCCTATGTGTGTAAGGATTGTTTCGCAATAAATTTTCGTAAGGGTTATTCAGTCTAATAAAAAAATGGGACGGCGGATAATCTCCACCGTCCCATTTTTATGTGGGTATTTGAAAGCTAGATAACTTTATTAAGCGGATACTCAATAATTCCTTCCGCACCCATGTCGATGAGTTCGGGGATGAGCTCACGCACAACCACTTCCTCGACCATAATTTCCACTGATACCCATTCAGGATCAGAAAGATCGGATACGGTGGGTGAATTTAAGCTTGGCATTACTTCCATGGCTCTTTCAAGTGAAGCCTTGGGCATGTTCATTTTCAGGCCGACCATTTTTTCAGCCCGCAGCGCGCCTTGGAGCAGCAGGTTGATATTTTCAATCTTTTTACGTTTCCAAGGATCATTCCAGGCGTCCTTGTTAACGATGAGTACGGTGTTAGTGGACATAACCTCGTCAATAATGCGCAGGCCATGGGCTTTAATGGTGGTGCCGGTTTCGGTAACTTCGACAATGGCATCGCAAAGGCCTTCAACTACTTTTGCCTCAGTGGCACCCCAGGAGTAGAAAACGTCTACATCAATATTTCTGGACTCAAAGTATTCTTTGGTGGCACCGAGCAGCTCAGTAGCAATTTTTTTTCCAGCAAGGTCTTCTGGTTTCTTGTAGGGAGAGTCACCTGCTACAGCCAGAATCCAGCGTGCCGGACGGTTGCTGACTTTTGAGTACACAAGGCTTGATACTTCAAGAACATCGGATTTGTTTTCCAGAACCCAGTCTCTTCCGGCAAGACCGCAGTCCAGAACACCATCTTCGATATAGCGGGAAATTTCCTGAACACGGCACATGGAAATGTTCAGCTCATCATCGTTTACATCGGGAAAATAGTTTCTGTGGTGCAGGTTTACTTTCCAGCCGGATTTGGCAAATAGTTTGATTGTTGCATCCTGCAAAGAACCTTTGGGCAATCCGATTTTCAGTTGCTTAGACATTATTTGTATACCTCCTTAGGGTCAAAAACCATGGGCGAACATTTAATTACTTCGCCTTCCTTAAGTTCACGATAAAAACAGCTTCTGTATCCTTTGTGGCAGGCTGCACCGCCGATCTGGTCCACGAGCAATACGAGGGTGTCCTCGTCACAATCAATCTTTATGGATTTGATTTTTTGTACATGACCGGATGTTCCGCCTTTATGCCAGAGGGTGTTGCGGCTTCTGCTCCAATAATGGGCATCGCCGGTTTCAAGCGTCTTATTCCATGCTTCTTCGTTCATGTAAGCCATCATCAGGATCTCACCGGTTTCGGCATCCTGAGCAATGGCCGGTACCAGACCGTTCATTTTTTCAAAGTCGGGCTTGATCATACAATCCTCTGTTTAGCGGGGCTTTGCAGCCTTGTGTTATTAAGATGAAATGGGATTATGAAATCCCGCCAATTGCCGTGATTAAATATTTTAGTGATGCAAAAAAAAACGCCGTCTGATTTCAGGCGGCGTTTTTAAGTGTGTGTAAGGAAATTTTATGCGTTATTTATCGCTTTTTCCCTGGCACTCCTTGCAGACGCCGAAAAGATACATCTCATGATGGGTAAGTTCAAAGCCATATTTCTTGGCGAGTTCTTCCTGTAGATGTTCAATTTCGTTATCCACAGCCTCGATAGTCTTACCGCAACGTTCGCAGACAAGATGGTCATGATGCTCATGACCGTACTTATGCTCATAGCGGATGACGCCGTCGTTGAAGTCGACAGCTTTGGCAATGCCGGAATCGGCAAGCAGTTTCAGGGTACGGTAAACAGTAGCCTGCCCGATGGACGAATCTTCTGTACGAACAAGATTGTACAGTTCTTCTGAAGAGATATGGCCTTCCTCGGCAAGGAACACTTCCAGAATTGTCCTACGCTGGGGGGTCATCTTAAGTCTCTGACGGGTCAGATATTCAGTAAATATATCCTGTGCTGATTTCATTAAACTGTATCCAAAATTTTATGATTACCTTGAGGAATACAGTTCACTTACATTGAATCAAAGACCTCTGTCAATTGGTCATTGCCCATATTTCTTCATAGGAGTATGAATATCGCAAAAAAGTGACGAAATTATGTCCTGATCGTGAGTTCTTGTCTTTTTCAGGTCGTATTCGTTTTACCCGTTCCGGGAAGTGATAATACTCAACCAAGGAGTTTTGCAAAATGGAGCTGGAAAATTTTATTTCCGAATGGACTGAAGATCCTGCTGGTGTGAAAGATGTTTTTGTTGAATTCAAGCAGATTCTGGAATCTCTTGATAATACAGAAATTGAGTTCCACGCCCGTCCAGGGGTTACCTATTCTTTGCGCGGAGTGAAAAAAGGGCAGGATAAATGGCCCCTTTTTGTGATGGTGGATGTTATTGATGATGATCCCGCCAACCGCTGGCTTTCCGTATGCTTTTACGGTGACTGCATTACAGACCCTGATGAAATGGCTGATTTTGTCCCGGAAGGTCTTCTTGGTCAGGATGCCAATTGCTTTGATGCAGACGATGCCCAGCCCAAGGAATACATTGCGGCAAGAATCAGGGAAGCGCATTCAAATCAGTAGAACTATCAATCACATTGCAAGTAGCGGGTTCCAGTGTTGCTGGGGCCCGCTTTTTTCTGTTATTATTTTCTTTTAAGAATTTCCATCAACATACATTCCTGTTAGGGTGTGTTAACAAAAAAGGGTACCATCCATAAGTAGTATATTCAGGGAGTTCCTATGGGCAAAGCACAAGTTTTGACAAAGAACAGTGAGCCAAAAATTGATAAAATGCTCCAGCCATTTTATGAGTTTGTTAAGATTGAATCATCTGGAGGTCTGGTACTGATTATCGCAACTATTGTTGCCTTGATCTGGGCCAACTCCCCGTGGGCACATTTTTACGAAGCTTTTAAAAATATGCCGCTTACCATGGGGGCAGGGGATTTTATTCTCTCTAAGCCTGTTCTTTTGTGGATTAATGACGGGTTGATGGCTGTTTTCTTTTTTCTGGTCGGCCTTGAGATCAAGCGCGAGATTCTGGTCGGCGAACTGAATTCTTTCAGGCAGGCTTCACTTCCGATTTTCGCGGCTGTGGGCGGTATGGTTGTCCCGGCCCTTGCTTATGCATTTTTTAATAACGGAACCCCTTCGGCAGACGGCTGGGGAATTCCAATGGCTACGGATATTGCTTTTTCACTGGGCGTATTATCCATGCTCGGTGACCGGGTTCCGCTGAGCCTGAAGGTCTTTCTTACCGCAGTAGCCATTGTTGATGATATCGGGGCTATCCTTGTTATCGCAATTTTTTATTCATCTGGTATATCACTCTGGATTATCGGACTGGGCATGCTCTGTTTTGTGTGCATGATTGTTCTTAATAGACTGGGTGTGCGACATCCTCTTCCATATCTGTTTTTCGGTTGCCTGATGTGGCTAGCCTTTCTTAAGAGTGGAGTTCATGCCACTGTGGCCGGTGTGCTTGCGGCCATGACCATTCCCGCTTCCACCCGTATTTGCTGTACTGATTTTTTGATTCCCATGCGTAACCACCTCATGGAATACGAAATGGGCGGGGATAAAAACAGAGTTACTCTTTCCAATAAACAGATGCTTTCTGCTCTCGGAAATATGAACCGGGATGTTTTGATGGCCAGTCCTCCGTTGAAAAGGATTGAGCATAACCTCCACCATTTAGTGGCTTTCGGGATTATGCCTATTTTTGCTCTTGCTAATGCGGGAATAAATTTTAGTGGTGAAGGCGGCGGATTGGATATTTTTCACCCGGTAAGTCTTGGTATTTTCTCCGGTTTAATTGTGGGTAAAGTCATTGGAATATGTTTTGCCAGTTGGATAGCGGTTAAGAGCGGAATTGCCGAAATGCCCAAAACCCTTGTTCCCGGGCACTTCCTTGGAGCAGCATTGTTGGCTGGTATCGGTTTTACCATGTCCATTTTTATCACCACGCTTGCCTGGGATGCTTCCTCTCCGTTTATTGTGGAAGCCAAATTCAGTATTCTAGCGGCATCGATTGTTGCCGGAATTTTGGGATTCATTGTTTTGAGAGGTTGCTCGTTATCCACTAAGTGCGACGGGTAGGCCTATTTATTAATTATGCGCGAAACAAAGATTACTATTTTTAAATATATGGCAGTTGTGGCCTGTTTATTTCTGATACTGGATGTGTTCATCCAGTATCAGCTTTACCAGCGTTACAGAAATGATCAGAAATTTTCTGTTTATCACCAGACTGCGGCAATTCGAGCTCAACTTGAAAAGGAAGTGAATAGTAATCTTTTACTGATTCAAGGATTGGCTGACTATGTCTCATACCATCCTGAATTGCGCACGAGTGAACTGGAAAGTTACTGCCAGGGAATGATTTTCAAGTCGAAACTGATCAAGAATATCGGCGTAGCACCTGACTACATTGTTGATTATGTCTATCCACTTGAAGGTAATGAGGCCGTTCTTGGAATGGATTACAGATTTCATCCTGATCAGTGGGAGCAGGTAAAACAGGTTCATGATACTGGAAAAATGATTGTGGCCGGGCCGATTGATCTGGTTCAGGGCGGTAAGGGTTTTGTAGGCAGGGTTCCAGTTTTTGTGCGTTCCAATGAATATTTTTGGGGGATAGTTTCGGCGGTTATTGATTTGGATGAACTTTTTGTTCGTGCCGATTTATCCAGCACTCATAATTTAAATATTGCTGTACGCGGGGTGGATGGCAAGGGAGCTGACGGGTCTGTTTTTTACGGAGATCCCGAATTGTTTGATCCTGGAAAAAGAGCTGTACTGACGCAGGTTTCCCTTTCAAACGGCTCGTGGCAGCTTGCAGTCATGCCTGATGGCGGGTGGGGGGTAATTCCTCCCGGATCGCTTATCCTGCATGCGGTATTGTTCTTATTTGCTTTGAGTATTTCTTTTTTCATCTACAAGACCATCACCAAAAATGCTGAAGTTGAAATGGTCAAAACCAGTCTCAGTGAAGCACAGTCAATTGCCCATCTGGGAAATTGGTCCATGGATCTTTTAAGCGGTAAAATATGGTGGTCAAACGAGACCTACCAAATCTTCGGTGTGGTCAAGGGAGAATATACTCCGTCTAAAAGAGGTTTCTTTTCCAAGCTGGTTTATCACAAGGATCGAAAGCTTGTCAGTGATGCTTATCTTCAATCAATGGAGAGTGGGGAGTCGTATTCTTTGGACCACAGGATTGTGAGGCCTGATGGGGAAGTAAGATATGTTTCAGAGCGAGGCAGGTTCAATTACAACGCAGAAGGTGAGCCGATCCGTTCTTATGGAACTATCCATGATATCACTGAACGGCAGTTGATGGAAACTGAACTCAGGGAAAGCAAAGTCCGTTTTGATCACGTTACCAATAAGCTCAGCAGGAAGTTTATTTTTTTCTCGCATACAATTTATGGAGAATTTCTGCGTTTAAGTGAAGGTTTTGTCCATTTAGGGTATGGTTCGGCAGAAAGTGGGATAGGTAAACGGTGGATTGATTTGGTTGATTTTGCACCAGATTCTTTGACTAAAGCCATGGAGATGAATGAACAGGTGATATCCGGTAAATCTGATACCGTGGAGTATGAGCTTGAGTTTACAACCCCGGACGGTAACGAACGTTGCATGTCTGTGTTCGGTTATATGGCTTATGATTTTGAGCGGGATGAGAATGTCTTTGAAGGTGTCGCCATTGATATTACTGAGCGCAAGGAACGCGAGGAAAGGCTGAAAATTCTTACCCGGGCTATTGAAAACGCCCCGGTCTCTGTTGTAATTACTGATACTGAAGGTGATATAACATATGTGAATCCTTATTTCTGCAAAGAAACAGGTTATTCAAAAGAAGAAGCTCTGGGTGAGAATCCAAGGGTCCTCAAATCCGGTAAGCATGACGAAGTGTTCTACAAAGAGATGTGGGACACTATTGTAAGAGGGCAGACTTGGCGCGGTAACATTGTTAACAGGAAGAAGGATGATTCGTTATACTGGGAATCTGCTTCTATCTCTCCTGTATATAATGAAAAAAATGAATTGGTCAGTTACGTTGCGGTAAAGGAAGATATCAGCGATCAGAAAGAGCTTGAACGGCTTAAGGCTGATGTTGACCTCATTATGCGCCATGATTTGAAAACTCCGTTAAACGGTATTATCGGCCTGCCGGGATTGTTGTGCATGGATGATAACCTGACAGAACAGCAGCACGAACTTCTCAAGACTATTGAAAATTCCGGTAAGAGCATGTTGCACATGATTGATATGTCGCTGGATATGTTCAAAATGGAAACTGGGAAATATGATTATTATCCTTTGCAAGTGGACGTAATGAGTGTGGCAAGGCAGGTTGTTGATCATTGCAGATCAAAGATATCCGCCCAGAAAGTTACAGTTGAAATGCTGAGTTCAGGAGATAGCGATGGCGGGTCGCTTATTGTCTGGGGTGAGGAAAGATTGATTTATTCTCTTATTTCCGGTTTGCTGACCAACGCCATTGAAGCCTCGCCTTCCGGGGAAAAAGTAGTTATCGAATTTATGCGTAACGGAAACAGCAAAATTTCTTTTCGCAATACCGGGGTTGTGCCTGAGCAGATAAGAGATGTTTTTTTCCAAAAATATGTGACCTATGGTAAAGATAGCGGTACCGGACTTGGTACTTATTCAGCAAAGCTTATGGCTGATGCCATGCAATATGAAATTGAAATGACGACTTTTGATGAGCGTAACGAAACAGTGGTAGTCATAACGATTCCTGAAGAAAGGCCTGAATAAACGGGATGGTTTTCATGGAGTGCAAAAGAAAAATACTAGTTGTAGATGACGAGCCGCATAACATTATGTTGCTTGAAGGTATTTTGAGCAAACTTGGTCACGACGTGGTCGGAGCTGAAAATGCTATTGTGGCCCTTGAAAAGCTGGATCGATCCTTCGATCTTGTGCTCAGTGACGTGATGATGCCGGTCATGAACGGCTTTGAATTTGTGGCAAAAATCCGGGGAAATACCGAAACTCAAAACATACCGGTAATAATGGTCACAACCCTTTCTCAAAAAGGTGACCGGCTCAAAGCGGTTGAGGTGGGAGCCAACGATTTTATCACCAAACCCATCGATATTGTAGAACTTAAAGTGCGTACCGAATCTATGTTGCGCCAGAAAGCGCAGCAGGATGAAATCGCTGCTTTTCAGTTTGATTTACATGAAATGGTGGAAAGCCGGACCCTTGAATTACGCGAAGCCCTGTCCAAGCTTGATGAAGCACATGTTGAGACTATTCATCATCTTTGTGCGGCAGCTGAGTATAAAGATGAGGAAACAGCTAATCATTTAATCAGAATGGCTGAATATAGTCGCATTCTTGCTGAAAAGAGCGGCCTTGATAAAGAAACCGTTCAATTAATCCATACCAGCAGTCCCATGCATGATATCGGTAAGATAGGTATTCCGGATCGTATTTTACTTAAGCCCGCCAAACTTACGCCCAAAGAGTGGGATGTTATGAAAAGTCACGCCGTTATTGGGGGAAGTATTCTTTCCATGGGCAGCTCCGAATATATTGATATGGGGGCAGTTATCGCCTTGAGTCATCATGAGAAATGGGACGGTTCCGGGTATCCTTCCGGTTTGTCCGGGGATGATATTCCTATCCCGGGAAGGATTTGCGCTGTTGCGGATGTTTTTGACGCTTTGACCAGCCGCCGCCCGTATAAGGAAGCCTTTTCTGTTGAGAAATCCCTCGAGATTATGAAGCAAGGACGTGGGGTGCATTTTGATCCTAATCTGATTGATATTTTTTTTGCTAATCTTGATGAGATACTCGCCATTAAAGAGAGTTGTGCTGACTGAGTATCCAGACCAGATTTTTAGTCTTTTATAACAAATACCCTGAGACCGGCCATTGCATTTGATCAAAAATGCATGGTCGGTCTTGTCTTTTGTGCTTAGTTAAAAATTCAGTGAATTAAATACCAGAGCTGTTGAATCTGATTTACTATGACCATAGCGTTTGGCAACATTTAGTTATGATGATAATAACCCTCGGGATGTTTTGGGGCGGGTAGCATGTGCTTTTCGCTTATTGATGAATTCGGCTAGATAGAGGATAGATTAATGAAACATATTATGATTAGAACAGCGGTTATTTATATATTGCTTATTCAAGCTGGATGGGTTGGTCCATCTGCATCGGAAGCATTAGCGGCGAGTGGTAAGACCTTCAAGGCCTCACAGGCTTCAAGGGTAATCACCCTGACCGGGTTTACCCGTCCGAGGGTTGCCATGACTCTTGTCAGTGAAGAGTCTGCCGTGTGTACCAAGGTGTACTCCGATGTAGGTGATACAATGGGAAAGAGCGGACGTTTTGCCGAACTAGACCCCACCTTTATCAAGCTTGAGATAGCGCAATTACAGGCTGATTTTAAGCGACTCCGTTCTGATTTGAATTATTATGATAAGGAAGCCAAGCGCTATACCAAGTTGGTTAAGAGAAATACAGCTGCTCAATCTGAGCTGGATCTTCATATTCGTAATTTTGAATCAGCGGAATCACTGCTCCGTTCCACTCAGCTCAAGTTGAATGTGGATCGCGAACATTTGCGTCGCTATACCCTGCGCGGACCTGCTGGATGGCGGGTGATCAAGCGTTATATTGAACCGGGAGAATGGGTTAACAATGGTGAGAAAGTAGCCGAGCTGGGTAATTTTAAAACTCTCCTTGTGCCCTACGCTCTGACTATTCCAGAACTCAAGAAGATCCGTAAATCAAGTAATATAACTCTCAAGCTGCCTGACCTTTCCATTAAAGTTCCTGCCAAACTGGAACGCATCTCTCCGGATTTTGACCCTGAAACCCGCAAAGTGGAAGTGGATTTTGAAATTAGCAAGGGCAAGTTTGAATTCCGAGGGGGCTTAAGAACCGAACTGGATATTGAAATGCCCGATCCCGGCGGGGCTGTAGTGGTTCCCAAGTCCGCACTACTTAAAGCCTATGATGATACTTTTATCGTTCGCCCGGATGGTGTGCGGGTAAAAGTTCTCGTGCTTGGTGATACTGAAGATGGAAAAGTCAGGGTCTCATCACGGGCTGTAAAAGCAGGCGAAGAATTTTTAGCTAAGCCATAGCAATATCTATATTTACCAGCAGCGAAGCTCGATAAAAGTTTTAGGAGAGTCCAGAGAACCCTTTTTCAAAAGGGTTCTTTGGTCCCCGAAGGGCCGCCGGAGGCATCCCACATCATGAAAAAATTAATGCGTTTTACACTTAAGCAGACGGTTTTTATCAACGTCATTTTCATCTTGTTGATGATTGTTGGAGTCTTCAGCATGGCTGATTTGCCTGTTGAGCGTTACCCCAACGTTCATATGGGCAAGGTGGTTATTTCCGGTTTCCTTCCCGGTGCATCCCCTTCGGACGTGGAAGCTCTGGTGACCAAGAAAATCGAGGATGCCTTGGATGACCTTGAAAATGTGGAATACATCCGCTCAAGATCGTTCCGGGAACGGACCAGCATCATGGTCAAGTTTCTCGATGATACCGACTACGCCAAAGGTTATGATGAATTGCGTTTCCGGGTGCTTTCCATCCAGAACGACCTGCCCCGTGAAATGGACCCGCCAACTTTCACGGAGATTAATGTCAGCGAATGGCTACCGGTAATCAGGGTCTGCCTTGTGGGAGACCGCGCCAACAGGGCTTTGTCCATGATGGCTGATGAGATGAAAATTCAGCTGCGTAAAATTCAGGGCGTAAATGAAGTTGAAGTGGAAGGGGAATATACCCGTGAATTCCATGTGAATCTCGACCCACACAAGCTAGTGCGCTTCAAGTTGACGTTTGATGATGTGGCTCGTGCTTTGGCCGATGCCAATATTTCCATTCCGGCAGGTGATTTTTCCGCAGCAGGCGGCGAGTATGTGATTGTTGTGGATGAGCGGTTCCGTACCCGCGAGGAGATCGCCGATACAATCGTGCGTATGGATGGCGACGGATCATTCGTAACTGTGGGTGATGTGCTGAGTGATGCGCGGGTTTCCTACCGTGATCCGCAAGTGATCACTTCCATTAATGGTCGCAGTGCAGTTACACTCAAAGTAGTGAAATCCTTGGATGGTAACGCGGTGACCATTGCTGAGGAAGTGGAGAAGATTGTTGATACGTTTAAGGGGGCTCTGGAGAAAGAAGGGGTAGAACTAATCCTGACCAGTGACCAGCGTCTGCACATTGAAGATGCCATCAGTACGCTGGGTCTGAACCTTTTGGTGGGGATTGTGCTTGTCTTTGTGGTTATCTATCTGGTTATGGGTTTCAGGAATGCCATGCTGACCACCATCGGGGTGCCCTTTGCCTTTTTGGTGACCATGATCATTATGAAGCTGACCGGGAATTCGCTTAACCAAATTACCCTTTTTTCCTTTGTGCTGGTCAGCGGGATCATAGTGGATGACGCCATTGTGGTGGTGGAAAATATTTTTCGCCATGTGCAGGAAGGCAAATCTTTAGAGGAAGCGGTAGTGGATGGTGCTTCTGAAGTTTTTCTGCCTGTTCTTTCAGCTACAGCCACCACCGTGGCCGCTTTTCTGCCCATGCTGATTATGACCGGATCTACAGGTGAATTCTTCGCGCAGGTCCCCAAGGCGGTAACTTTCGCGCTTATCGCCTCATTAATTGAGTGTCTGCTGATTCTGCCTGCGCATTTTCTGGATTGGCCCGGTGCCAAGGGGCTGATGAAAAACAGGGAAAAGCATACCCGCGAGCCTGCTTTCATGCGTCCGCTGCGCAGATGGACCGATAAATTCCTTTCTGTGGTCGCCCGGTTCAGGTTTATTTCGCTGGGCGTTGTTTTCGGGGCTTTTGTTGCAGCTATTTTTATTCTTGGGGTTTCCGTTTCCGGGAAACTTCCACTGATCAAAATCAAATTTTTCCCGGACGACTATTCTCTATATTACATTGAATTGGATGGCCCGGAGGCTACACCCATTGAGGTTACTTCGGATAAGTTGAAGCGCATTTCCGTGTTTGTGGAAAAAATGGGTCCGGGCATGGCAAAGTCCGCCACCGCCTTTGCCGGGTTTTACCAGAATGAGGATTATGAAATGGTCCATGGGTCCAACCTCGGTAATATAGTGGTGGAGCTTCCGGCCAAGGATAAGCAGTCTTTTGCGGATGAGCCGGAAAATGATCCGGGTGCGCATCTGGAATACATGCGTAATGAACTTGAAAAATTTGCCCAGCCGGGCTGGACTTTCAGAGTTCGACCTGAAAAGGACGGGCCTCCCGCAGGCAAGGACCTTAATATCAGGGTTTTGGGTGCAGATCATGCTTCTGTGAAAGGGCTTACTGCGGAGATTATGAAATTTATCAAGGAGAATGATAAGCTTGGTCCACATCTGGTCAACCTTGCCACTGACGATGGTACGCCAAACCGTATTTTCAGATTTAAACCCATTAATGAACGGGTTGCTGAATACGGGCTGACCCCGAAACAGGTGGCCAGCCTCTCAGGTTCTGTGCTGGATGGTCGCTTTGTGGGTGAATTCAGGCTTTCCGATGAAGATGTAGACCTGCGCCTTAAGATTGATCCCCGCTACCTAAATAACCCGGAGGATGCCCTTTCCGTACCCGTGCTGGAACATAATGAAAGCCCGGTCAGGATCGGCGATATCTGCGATGTATCCATATATATGGAACCGGGGCAGTTTAACCGCTTTATGAGTCAGCGGGCAGTGACCATCACCGCCAATATTAAATCCGGATCGCGTCTTTCATCTCCGGCAGCGGTGAATATAGTCAGTGAATTCTATGATTCCGTGCGCGATGATTTTCCCGGTGCCACCGTGAACTTCTCCGGTGAATATGAATCCACCCGCAAGTCTTACACTTCGCTGATTTACGCCTTCATGACAGCTATCCTGATCATCTACCTGATTCTGGCTACCCAGTTCCAGTCTTATGCCCAGCCGGTGATCATTCTTTCTGCTGTGATCTTTTCCCTGACCGGGGTGATTTTGGGAACATTTTTTTCCCAGACTATTTTTACGGTGAACAGTTTTATTGCCACAGTGGGGGTAACCGGGGTTGTGGTCAACGATTCGCTGGTGCTGTTGGATTTTATGAACAAGCTTTATAAATCGGGCATGAGCCGTAAAGATGCCATGCGCGAGGGCGTCCGTATCCGCTTGCGGCCTATTCTTTTAACTACCCTGACCACCACGTTGGGACTGCTGCCAATGGCGGTGGGCTTTCCCTCCTATTCACTCGTCTGGGGAGCCATGGCTTCAACATTTGTGACCGGACTTTGTACCGCTACTTTCCTGACTTTGTTCATTATCCCCATTGAATGGGATTTATTAATGGGTTTTATGGAGTGGCGTGAAAAAAGAAAAATGCAAAGTGCAAACTAATACTGGCTAATTGGCCCTGAACTGAATTCAGTTCGGGGCCTTTTCCATGACTACAGTTTTAAATCCCGCAGGATTTACGGGGCCTTGCTTGGTTTGTTTGAAACCTAATTTTTTGTAAAGCTTTACTGCCGGTGTCCCGGATTTTATTTCAGGAGCAAAGGTGGTGACTGTAATGGGCCGTTCGTTGCTCAATTTCTTTATAGCGTAGTCCAGTAGTTCGTTGCCTATTCCTTTGCCTCTGGCTTTTTTAGCTACAGCAAACCAAGCAATTTCGTTAAGTTCTGGGACTATAACAATTCCTCCAAGTAACTCTAAGGTCTGATTTTGCTTATCTTTAATAGAAAAGGCAGTACCCTTTTCTATTGCTTGTTTTAATCCCTCGTGGAATCCTGGTTCATCCGCCATGGGGCCAAATAAGTGCTCCACTTCTCTTGCCAATTCAATCCATTTGTCAAAATCTGAATAAATTGCAGAATTTATTGAGGTCATTATTTTACTTCCTGATTATATTGTTTTGCTCAGTTGTTGCTGATAATTGTTTTAGTGGTAAAATTCAATAGTTAATTCGGTTGTTTATGACGGGGTATTACCCACATACCTGTGGGGTCTTGAACTCTGCTGTTCTTATTCGGATAAAATAGTGTAATTCTGATATATAACGTATAAAAACTAGTTTTTTTTGCTAAAAAACGCAAAAAAATCTGGACAGAACCACATTATCCGCGCAAGTAAAACTGTTTGTATCTTGTGTTAAGTAGCTGTGCACAAGTTTTATGTATCTCCAGCAGGGATTGTGTACGGCTACAGACCATTGATATTTTTATTGCGCGAAAGGTTGCTTTCCTGAATTTGATTTTCCAGATTGTCTGTTGCTTTTTGGATCAGGGGAAAGACGTTTGGAAGAAGTGTAAAAGGGGTGATTGTTAAAAATGGATAATTTACAGAAGAAATACGGTTTCTGGACTGCAACCGCTATGGTTGTGGGGATTGTAATCGGCTCAGGGGTTTTCTTTAAAGCCGATGACGTTCTTAAGGCTGCGGGTGGCGATCTTCCCACTGCATTGCTTGCATGGCTGATCGGTGGTTCCATCATGGTTGTTACCGCATATGTTTTTTCAAAGATCGCGACCCGTATCGAGAAGGTTAACGGTCTGGTTGACTATTTTGAAGAGGCTTACGGTGAGAAGGCCGGTTATATGGTCGGCTGGTTCATGACCTTCATTTATTATCCCACTCTCGTAGCTGTTCTGGCTTGGGTTTCCGCCAACTATTCCGTGGGACTCATGGGAATGAAGGATATGCTTTGGCCCCTGTCCTTTATTTATCTGACCGTATTTTTCCTGCTCAATTATTATTCTCCGGTTCTGGCCGGTAAGTGGCAGGTTTCCTCCACTGTAATCAAGCTGATCCCGCTCGGTCTTGTTGCTGTTGTCGGTGGTCTTGCCGGTCTTTCCAGTGGGCAGACTATGCAGAACTTCATGCAGACCGCAGAGCATATTTCCGGTAGCGGAGGCGGTCTTGCTGTGGCGACTCTTTCTACTGCCTTTGCTTATGAAGGCTGGATCATCGCTACCGTTATCAACGCCGAACTTAAAGACGCTAAAAAGACCCTGCCCCGCGCACTGGTTGTCGGTACCATCGCGGTAATGACCATCTACATGCTCTACTATCTGGGTATTTCCGGCGTACTGACCAACGAACAGGTACTTGCTGAAGGCGACGCCGCACCTGTACGTGTTATTGAAATGATTTTCGGCAACGTGGGCGGCACCCTGCTGACCGTGTTTGTTATCATTTCCTGCCTCGGTACCCTTAACGGTCTGATCATGGGTTCCGCACGCGGTATGTTTTCCATTGCTTCTCGTAATCTCGGTCCCCGTGCTGATCTTTTCAAGCAGGTCAACCCGGTTACCAACAGCACCAGCTGGTCCGCAATCATCGGTTACTTCCTGTCCTGCTTCTGGCTGGTAGTCTGGTACGGTAACTTCCACGGCTGGTGGGGCCAGTTCATGGATGTTTCCGAACTGCCCATCGCGTTCCTGTACGTGATCTACATCTCCATCTATATCTGGGTGATGAAGACTTTTACTGATCTCGGACCATTAAGCCGCTTTCTCTGCCCGGTACTGGCAGGATGCGGTTCCGTGTACATCATCTGGGGTGCCATCCAGAAGGATATGTTCATCCACTTCCTGATTGTCTTCTTGCTGATTCAAGCAGCAGGGGCCATGTTAATGAACAGCTCCAAACGCTAATTTAAAAAGCCCGCACTACGCGGGCTTTTTTTTGATGTCTCCGACGGCTGGGGAAGGGGAAACTCTTGCAAGGGTTTCCCCTTCCCCAGACCCCATCCCCTTCAGAACCTTTTAATAAGCTTCGCTCTTTTAAATTTAAAACTTGAATAAATTTCAAAAATATACGTACATTTTTAAAAAAGTAAGCGGCGAAGCCCTAAGAAATGGTTTTGGGATTCTTAAACCCTTTTGCAAAAGGGTTTAAGGCCCCCGGCAGGGCCCTCGGAGAGCCGCCGGAGGCATTAATATGGCTACACTTGACGAAAAGCTTGCTGAGCTTAATAAGAGATATGCAGCAGCTCTTGGTGGGCGTGTTGCAGAGCTGGAAGGTTATCTTTTAGCTTATGAAAGCGGCGGATTTTCTGCTGATCTGGAAAAGCTATACAAAAATGCCCATGCTGTGGCAGGTTCGGCGCGTACTTTCGGATTGCCCGAAGTTACAGTCAAAGCCAAGGAGCTGGAACTTTCCGCTCGTGATGGCAATGACACAAAAATTTTACATGAAAAGTTATCAGCGTTGAAAAAATGTATTTCTTCCTGATTTTTTGGTTGGTTAAAAATAAGTTTTAGTTAAAGGATACACCATTCACATAAGCTGAAAAGCTTTGGATGACCGTTTTTTATGGTTGCATAGTGTCAACTTGATGGTTATAGGCTGCAAACTATGAGCAAAGATTTGATTGTTGTTGAGTCCCCGGCAAAGGTGAAGACTATCAGTAAGTTTCTTGGCAAGAATTACCAAGTGGCCGCATCCGTCGGTCACGTGCGTGATCTGCCCAAGAACAAGCTTGGAGTCGAAGAAGATGGTGATTTTACCCCCCAGTATCAGGTCATTCCCGGTAAGGAAGATGTGGTCAATAAGCTTAAGAAGGCAGCGGCTAAAGCCGATCATGTCTTCCTGGCACCTGACCCCGACCGCGAAGGGGAAGCTATTGGTTGGCACGTTGCGGCCATTATCAAGGAAGTGAACGAGAACGTCAGTCGTATCCAGTTCAACGAAATTACCGCTAGGGCTGTAAAAGAAGCCCTTGAACATCCGAAGCCGCTCAATGAACAGCTTTTTGATTCACAGCAGGCACGTCGTATTCTGGACCGTCTGGTGGGTTACAAAATTTCTCCCATTCTTTGGAAAAAAGTTAAAAGAGGTATTTCCGCAGGGCGCGTACAATCCGTTGCGCTCAAGCTCGTAGTAGAGCGGGAAAAGGCCCGACGTGCTTTTATTCCTGAAGAATACTGGCTCTTCAAGGCCCATGTGGAAGGCAAGAACCCGCCGCCATTTGTGGCTGATCTCTGGAAAGTGGACGGAAAAAAGGCTGAGATAGGTTCTGCTGATGAAGCGGAAGCTCTCCAGAGTAACGTAAAGGGTGTACCTTTTGAGATTACCGACCTTACTGAAAAGGAACGTAAGCGTAATCCTCTGCCGCCCTACATTACCTCCACTTTGCAACAGGACGCTAACCGCAGACTCGGTTATTCCGCCAAGCGGACCATGACCCTTTCCCAGCGTCTCTATGAAGGTGTTGAGCTTGGTGATAAGGGCACAACAGCACTGATTACCTATATGCGTACTGACTCTGTACGTATTGCCGATGAAGCGCGTGATACCGCCAAGAAGGTTATCCTCGATAAATACGGGGATGAGTTTTACCCGGCCAAACCTCGGGTCTATAAGTCAAAAGGCGGGGCACAGGATGCTCACGAAGCGATCCGCCCGGTTGACGCGACAATTATGCCTGAAGATGTGAAGCCTTTTCTTCCGGCTGACCAATTCAAAGTCTACAAGCTTATCTGGAACCGCTTCATCGCCTCCCAGATGGCCCCGGCCCGTTTCTGGGATACTGTAGTCACCATTCAGGCCAAGAACACCATCTGGCGTTCCAAGGGCGAAAGATTGCTCTTTCCCGGTTTCATGCGTGTTACCGGAAAGACCGGTGATGAAAAGCTCATTGAGTTGCCCAAGCTGGAAAAGGGCGAAGTTCTCAAGGTTGACAAGATTGACAGTGAGCAGAAATTCACTCAGCCCCCGGCCCGTTATTCCGAAGCTTCCCTCGTCCGCGAGTTGGAGGAGAAAGGTATCGGTCGACCGTCCACCTACGCATCCATTATTTCCACCATTCAGGATCGCAGTTACGTGAATCTTGAGGAAAAGAAATTTATTCCTACGGAACTCGGTTTTGTGGTCAGTGACCAGCTTTCCGAGCACTTTAAGGAGCTTATGGATGTAGGGTTCACCGCTGCCATGGAAAAGCAGCTTGATGATGTTGCTGAAGGCAAGATCGAGTGGACCTTTTTGATGAAAAATTTCGTGGACGGATTTTATCCTACCCTTGAAACCGCATCCAAGGAAATGAAGCGCGGCGGAGAGGATACCGGAATTGTATGCGAAAAATGCGGTTCACCCATGGTTATAAAGTTTGGACGTACCGGGGAATTTCTCGGCTGCTCCAACTACCCGGACTGCAAAAGCATCGTCAACTTCACCCGTGATGAGAAGGGTAAGATTGTAGTTCTGGAAGAAGAACCGCCGGAAGAGACCGGGGTTACCTGTGAAAAATGCGGCAACCCCATGGCTATCAAACGTTCCAGTCGCGGAGAATTCCTCGGTTGTACCGGATATCCTGATTGCCGCAATATCAAGAACTTTGAACGTGATGATGACGGCAAAATTAAGGTTGTGGAAACACCCTCAGCCTTGATAGTCGGCAAATGCCCCGATTGTAAGGATGGGGATCTGGTCATTAAGCATGCCCGTACCGGAAGCCGCTTTATTGCCTGTTCCAATTATCCGGACTGCAAGCACGCCAAACCATTCTCCACCGGGGTCAAATGTCCTCGTGAAGGGTGCAAGGGTGATTTGGTGGAAAAAAGCTCCCGTCGCGGAAAACTTTTTTACTCTTGCGATCAGTACCCGGATTGCGATTACGCAGTCTGGTATCCACCCATTGACGGCCCCTGTCCCAAGTGCGGACATCCGGTGCTGGTTAAAAAGACCACCCGGGCCAAGGGCGAGCACATCGCCTGCCCTGAAAAAGGCTGCGGCTATGTTCAGGGTGAGGAAGAAGGCTAACTGTTTGGTTTCACGTGAAACTAAAATAATTCTAGCAAAACTCTAGATAAACATTAGATCAATATAACCCTTCCTGATCAATAATTGGGAAGGGTTTTTCCAATTGGCGTGTCTTTGTTTTTTCGTGTACTTTGAGCGCCAAAGACTGAATAAACTTTTTTTTGAGGTAACAAAAAATGTCTGAATATAAATTTGGCTGGGTCGCTTTGATCGGTCCCCCCAACGCTGGTAAGTCCACTCTCATGAACCACTATCTGGGCCAGAAGGTGGCAATTGTTTCACCTAAACCCCAGACCACCCGTAACCGCATCAGCGGTATCCTGAGTAATGAAAATTCACAGGTTGTCTTTCTGGACACTCCCGGCATCCACCGCATGCGCGGTAAGATGAACCGCTTCCTGCTTGAGTCTGCTTGGGAAGCGCTTGGAAGTGCCAATGCTATTGTGGTTCTTTTTGATGCTGCTCTTTACGCTGCTAAGCCTCATCTCATGGAACAGGAGTTGGCCCCGGTGGTTAAGCCGGTCAACCAGTCCAATAAAAAGCTGTTCGTGGCAGTTAACAAAATCGATAAGGTTAAAGATAAGGCCAGATTGCTTCCGGTAATGGAAAAGGCTCAGGAACTCTGGCCTGAAGCTGAATTCATTCCTGTTTCCGCTCTAAAAGGCGATGGCGCAGATGTTCTGCTGGAAAAGGTTATTGATACTCTGCCTGAAGGTCCGCCCATGTTCCCTGAAGATCAGGTTTCAACTGTACCCATGCGCTTCATGGCTGCCGAAACCGTGCGCGAAAAGCTGTTTATGAGCTTGCAGCAGGAATTGCCTTATTCCACAGCAGTGGAAATTGAATTCTGGACCGAAGAAACTGATCGTAATCTGGTCAATATCGGGGCCATTATTTACACTACCAAGAAGAACCACAAAGGTATGATCATTGGTAAGGGTGGACAGAACCTGAAGAAAATCGGAACTCAGGCTAGAAAAGAACTGGAAGAAATGCTGGAGATGAAGGTTATGCTTGAAATCTGGGTCAAAGTCCGTGAGGGCTGGACTGAAGATGTCGGCTTTTTGCGTTCCCTTGGACTTGGTGAGTAGTCCGGCGCGAAGAATTCTTGTCCTTTTGTTTTCTTTTTATTAAAGAAATTTATATAATCAACCGATTTTTAATGTATGCCGCTCACTAAAAACGGCAATTTGACGATGAGTAACAGAGAAAAAGAACTTGTTGAGAATATTTCAGAGGTTAAGGAAGAAGTGGCTCAGGCCTGCTTAAGGGCTGGGCGTAAACCAGAGGAAGTCACTGTCATGGCGGTTTCCAAACTTCACGCAGCCTCTGATATTGAAATTTTGTGCAATGCCGGACATCGCTGCTTTGGTGAATCCTACGTACAGGAAGCATTAACCAAGCAGGAAGAGTTGTCCGGTTTGGATATAGACTGGCATTTTATCGGCGGTTTGCAGTCCAAGAAGGCCAAACTTGTGGCCGGTAAGTTCTGCGCTGTGCACAGTGTGGATTCTTCCAAGCTGGCCGGGTTGCTTAATAAAAAGGCTGAGTCTCTGGATGTGGTCCAGAATATCCTCATTCAGGTCAATACTGCTTGCGAGGAACAGAAGTGCGGTGTTACCGAAGAAACACTTCCGGCTCTGATTGAAGAAATTCAGGGTTATTCCAATCTCAAGCTGATCGGGCTGATGTGTTTACCACCTTTTTTCGGTGATCCGGAAGGGGCAAGACCTTACTTTGCAAGGCTGCGTATGCTCGCCGAAGGTATGGAAAAACTTTTCGGAATCAAGTTGCCGGAACTTTCCATGGGTATGACGGGTGATTTCCGAGTAGCCATCGAGGAAGGTTCTACCATGATCAGGGTCGGGACCAGAATTTTTGGCACTAGGCCGGGTTACTAAAAATTTAAACAACCCATAGGCGGATTTAATGGATCTGGGTACAGTCATAGGGATAGTTCTTTCTTTCGGGCTTGTTCTTTCGGCTATTCTTGTCGGGAGTCCCTTGGGTATTTTTATTTCCGTTCCCTCCGTATTGATCGTTATCGGCGGAACCATCGGGGCTTCGCTGGTTAACTATCCCATGGGCCATGTCTTGGGCGTTGTCGGGGTTATTAAAAAGACTTTTTTTTCCAGTCTTGAATCCCCGGGTGAGATCATTGATAAGTTCATGGATTTTGCCAACCGCGCCCGCCGCGAAGGCATCCTTTCCCTTGAACCTGCCTTGAAATCCATTGAAGACGACTTTCTGCGCAAGGGGCTGCAACTTACTGTTGACGGCCTTGAGCCGCAGGTCATTCAGGAAATTCTGGAAACTGAAATCCAGTACCTTGAGAACAGGCATGAAACCGGGGCTGAGATCCTGAAAATTTTTGCCGACTTTGCTCCGGCCATGGGTATGATCGGTACTGTTATCGGGCTGGTGCAGATGCTCCAGACCATGAGTGATCCCAGTACAATCGGGCCGGCAATGGCGGTTGCGCTGTTGACCACTCTTTATGGTGCGATTCTGGCCAACCTTGTTTTTACGCCCATGTCAGGAAAGCTCAAAACCCGCAGCAAGGAAGAAATCCTGCTTCGGGAAATGGTCATGGAAGGTATCATTTCGATCTCAAAAGGTGAGAACCCCAAGATCATTGAGGAAAAGCTGAATAGCTTCCTGCCACCGAAAATCCGCAAGATTACCGATTAGCGGGGCATAATTTTATTACGTACCGGGCCGGTTCAGCAAATGTTTGAACGGGGGATTGATGGGTAGGAATAAAAAGCCGAAAGAGCCTGAAGGTCAGCCTTTATGGCTGATTACCTTCAGTGATCTGATGACCCTGATGCTCACCTTTTTTGTACTTTTGGTGAGTATGTCGGTTGTTGATGAACGCCGTAAGATGGTCGTTCTCGGCTCCATTATCGGTACGTTCGGGTTCGGGTCCAAGGGATTCGATGTTCTTTCCGATACTCAGTCCCGCAAAACTGTTCAGGTCGGTCCCATGGAGCTTCAGGAAGGACTTGAGCCCATTAAACCGCTGCTCTGGGAATTTGCTGAAGAAGATTTGCGCTTTGAATCCAACAGGTTCGTGCAGATTCTTTCCATTGGTGCAGATGTTCTTTTCACCCCGGACAGTACCAGCGTTTCACTTGAGGGAGCGCGCATTCTTGATACTGTTCTCCCGGTGCTCAAACGGGTCAAGCATCCTGTTCTGGTGGCTGGGCACACCTCAATCCTGCGTGATGAACTGGGTGAGGATTACCGGGTTGAAGATCGGGATTTGACCCCTGATATTTCATGGAAGCTTTCCCTGAACAGGTCACTTGCAGTATATAACTACCTGATCCGTAACGGTATGAATCCGGAAATGTTGAAGCTGGAGGCATTCGGTAAATTTCGGCCCCGCCATCCCAACTCCACACCTGAAGGACGCAAGATGAACCGCAGGGTGGACCTTGTACTTGATACGCGTAGCGCGGCGGTTTCCAAGGAAATTAAGGAATATCAGCCTCCGCGCAAGAAAGATGATAAATTTAAGGTTGATGATTTTGTCTTTCCCATTGGTGAAGCTGAGAAACCGGGCAACAGGCAGTGATGGTGATCTATGGGGCGTAAAAAAGAAAAAAAGTTCCCGGATCCGGGCGGGGCTTGGCTGGTCACATTCTCTGATTTGGTGACCCTGCTTTTGACTTTTTTTGTGCTCTTGCTAAGTATGGCTTCAATGGACCAGAGTTTTATTACCCGGGTAACCATTATGCCAGCGGAATTGGGCTTTTTGGATAAGCGCGGTTCCGGGCGGGTTACAGCCAAGGTAAAGCTTGTCAGTGAATTTCTTGAAAGACCTTGGGAAGTGCTGGAAAAACAGAACCGGATCAAGGACCTGCTTTTTCCTGACGATGTACTTCCCCCGGACATGGACCGGGCTACCCTTGATGAAAACCTGAAGGTTCTTGCTAAACCTGAAGGGGTCGCTCTGGTGCTTACGGATAAACTTATGTTTCCTCTTGGTAAGTCGGAACTTGACGAGCGAGCGAAAATACTGCTTTACCAATTGGTTCCGGTACTAGATTATCTGGGAGCGGCCGATGTGAACATTGCCGGGTATACAGATAACGTCGGTGGCATGAACCCGGCTAACTTTCAGTTATCCGGGGGACGGGCCATGGCCGTGCTTACTTATTTTGTAGAGCAGGGTATAAAAAATGACCGTTTGACAGTTTCCGCCTGCGGGCCGACCTTTCCGTTGTACAGCAATACAACACCGGAAGGACGTGCACAGAACAGGCGGGTTGAAATATTGATAAAGACGACTCCTCCCATGGGGGGATATTAGTGAACGTCCTATAAATAAGTTTTTTAAGTTCATGTTGATGAATTTAATGGGCACAATATTAAGCTCAAGAGGGTGAAGCATGGCTGACGATGGTCAGGAACCGAAAAAGAAAGGCGGAATGCTGAAGTGGATAATTCTTATCCTGCTTTTGGCTATACTTGGTGGCGGTGGTTTTTTTGCCTACAAGAAATTCTTTGCCGCCCAGCCTGATGATGCTGTAGAGGAATCAAAGGATGAGCAGGCAGCTGAGGGTGAAGATCCGGGGACACTTCCCGGTGACGGGTTTACTATTACCCTGCCTACTTTTGTGGTCAACCTTGCTGACCCGCTCGGTCGCAGGTACCTTAAGCTCGGAATTGATGTGGAAGTGGTCAGCGAAGAAGCTGTGGCTGAGCTTTCCAAGAAAGAACCTATGGTCAAGGATACTCTTATCCTGCTGCTTTCCAGCAAGACTTATCAGGATCTTTCCACCATGGAGAGCAAGATTCTCCTGAAGAAGGAAATTGTGGATCGTCTGAATCAAATTATGGGCGGCTCCAAGGTTTTACAGGTATATTTTACGGATATGGTTATCCAGTAGCACGGTTTTTGCTTAACCCCTTGATGGTGTGTCGATTTTATGTCGGCAGGACCGTTTTACGGGATGCCAATGAATAATCCGGAGGTAGGCTGCTATGATGTCAGATGATCTTGATCAGGATAAACTCGCGCAGGAGTGGGCGGATGCACTCACTGACGATTCCGATGGTGGTGACCCTCTGGGCGATGATCCCGGTGACGGCAATGATGAAGCTCTAGCCGATGAATGGGCTGCGGCTCTGGCCGACCAGGATGACGGTGGCGCAACCGATGACGATGCTCTTGCTGGCGAATGGGCGGCAGCCCTCGGTGAGCAGGGTGATGAAGGTGGCGATGAGCTGGATCTCAGCGGCGGTGGCGGCGGAGATGAAGGACTTGCTGACGAGTGGGCGGCTGCGCTGGCCGAAGATACCGGTGACGACATCCGTAAGGAAAAGGAACAGGAATTTCTGCGCACCCAGACCCGTGATGCTGATTTCAAAGATTTGACCAATGAAGCCAAGAATCCACGTCACGACGGTTCAAGGCGTGACCTTGATTTTATTCTCGATATTCCGCTGGATGTTTCTGCGGAGCTGGGTCGGTCAAGGATGCTCATCAATGAGTTGTTGCAACTCGGAACCGGATCTGTTGTTGAATTGACTAAGCTGGCCGGTGAACCCCTTGAAATTTATGTTAACGGCAAACTTGTCGCGCGCGGCGAGGCTGTTGTCATTAACGAGAAGTTCGGTATCAGGCTGACTGATATTATCAGTCCTATCGAAAGGGTGAAGCATCTTGCCTAACGCAACTGCCGTTGTTCTTATGGCCCCGGATTCCGGGGTGGGCTCTGTGCTCAAAATGTCGGCAGCACTTTTTTTTATTCTGGCAATGCTGTTTCTGGCTTATTATTTGTTGCGCCGCTTTAATGTCGGCGGTGCTTTTCCTGGTACCAGAAAGGGTGCCCTGGAAATCGTGGATCGACTTCCCCTTGGTCCGCGTCAGAATATTACAGTGGTCAGATATCGCGACCGTGAAATGGTGGTCGGTGTTACTCAGGATAATATTACTCTGCTTCATGCAAGGGATGAAGGGCATGCAAAGATTGATTCTGACTTTGCCGGGTATCTTGAAAAAGAAAGCTCCGGCTCTTCTAACTCTTAGCGCAATTCTTCTGCTGGTAATTCCGGCAGCGGCCTTTGCTCAGGAGACCATTCCGACCATGACGCTTAATCTTGCGGCAGGTCAGGAAGAGCCTGAGCAAGTAGCCAAGATGCTGGAAATCCTGTTTTTGCTCACCATTCTGGGCATGGCTCCGTCCATTCTCCTGACCATGACTTCATTTACCCGGATTATTATTGTTTTTCACTTTCTGCGTCAGGCTATGGGTACGCAGCAGATGCCACCCAACCAGATTCTTGCTTCACTTGCGATCTTTATGACTGTCGTCATTATGATGCCCACCGGGAAGGCTGTTAACGATGCAGCTTTGCAACCCTACCTCAATGAGGAAATCGGGTTTAAAGAGGCCTTAGATCGGGCACAGGTTCCCATCAGGACTTTTTTATTCAAGCATACCAGAGAGAAAGATCTCTCCATTTTTTATTCTATCACCGGGGAAGAACGGCCTGAAACCAAAGAGGATGTAAATACCATGCTCCTTATTGCGGCCTACACCATCAGTGAGTTAAAGACCGGATTTACCATCGGCTTCCTCATTTATGTGCCCTTTTTGATTCTCGATATGGTTATTGCCAGTATTTTGTTGGCCATGGGTATGATGATGCTGCCCCCGGCAATGGTTTCATTGCCCTTTAAGATATTGCTGTTTATCATGGTTGACGGTTGGTCGCTTTTGACGGGCTCCATCGTCAACACTTTTCAGTGACCCGGGCAGTAGTGCGTCTTTTTTAAGCGGAGGCATAAAAAAATGACCCCAGAATTTGTTATTGGATTTGC
Organism: Marinifilum sp. JC120; assembly: GCA_004923195.1. Lineage (NCBI taxonomy): Bacteria > Pseudomonadati > Bacteroidota > Bacteroidia > Marinilabiliales > Marinifilaceae > Marinifilum > Marinifilum sp. JC120. Next base: position 42,259 of record RDSB01000012.1, read on the forward strand.
TAAACAGTCCATTGAACTGGCCCTTACGCTGGCTTTGCCCATGCTTATGGTCGGGCTGCTGGTGGGTGTTTTCGTATCCGTTATTCAGGCCGCTACCCAGATTCAGGAAATGACTCTGACCTTTGTGCCTAAGATTGTATCCATGTTCATCGCGCTACTTTTTGCGTTTCCATGGATCATGGAAAAAATGATTGATTTTACACGCAATATTTTTCTCAATTTGCCCAACTATATTAAGTAGAGTTTTTCTAGTGTTTTTTTATAAAAAAGCCCTCTGAAGAAAGTGTAATCTTCAGGGGGCTTACTTTGTGTCTAATTGAGCATGTATTTGTTTAAAAATTTAGCCCAGACGTCTTGCAAATTCACTGATGAGCATGGCTCCGGCCTGAGCCACGTTTAAGGAATCGAAATCACGGCGGAAGGGGATGTGGATCAGTTTCTGACAACGTTTTTCAACGTTGAAGCGAATGCCTTTTTCTTCGTTGCCGAGCACCAGTATGGCCGGAGTATTGATTTCAGCTGTGTATGCGGAGGAAGAATCCTCGTCCAGCCCGGCTCCGTAGATATTGATTCCCATGTCGATGGCTTTATCCAGAGCTTGGGAAATGTTGCTAACCCGCGCTACTGGAAGTTTGGTCAGTGCTCCGGCACTTGCTCTGACAGCCCCAGGTCCTAGGAATGCCCCGCCGTGCTTGGCGGTCACAATTCCGGCTCCTCCCAATGCGTACAGTGAACGGGCCAGTACTCCGATATTGCCGGGGTCCTGTACCTGATCAAGCACGATGAGTAACGGCAGAGGGGAACTAGCAAGGTTTTCCAGCATATCGTCGTAGTCGGCATAAGACATGGCGGCCACTCTTGCGATGATTCCTTGGTGGTTGCCGGTGTAAATCCGGCCCAGCTCAGTCTTGTCTGCTATCTTGTATTTGATGCCGTGTTTTTTGCAGCGTTGGATGGTGCGTTCAAAATTTTTGTCCTGACGCCCTTTTTGCAGGTAAAGCAGGTCAATCCTATCTGGAGCGTCTAAAAGCATTTCCTGAACCGGTTTACGGCCTGCTATGATAGTGTTGTCGTCTTCTTTGGTCTTTTTTTTCATTAAAAATCTACCTTTCTTATTAAAAATATAAAAATCAGCACAGGGCGCGCATTATTTTTATCATATCAACTTTTTTACACGATATGAATACGGCTCACTGACAGATTGCTAATTGGTTAATTAAAATGCTTTGTTACCGTGAATACGATTATCATTTTGTTAACACCGAATTCAAAAAATAACAGTTCGTACTGGGCTAAAACCCTTGCGCCTGAACGGTTTGGGCAACCTATACCTTTCGTTTTACTATTGCAAACCCTCGCGCTTTAGTATAGCTCTACTTATGTTTGAACAACTCAATAATTTGCTCTGAAAATCCATTGTTTTTAAACTCTTGAGCTTATTTTTCAGTGCCTAACCGGGTAAAATTTATAGTTTTTCTAGATAAATTATGGATAAAATCAATACATATGACGTCCACAGTGACAAGGAGTCGAAGATGCTTAAATCGTTCCGGTTAATTGCTCTTCTGGCTTTATTTGCATTCTTTGCCGGATGTTCTGCCAAGACTGCTCCGGTTAATGAGGTAGAGCTTGATGCTCAGACCACAGCCGCTCTTAAAAGTGAAGCTTCAGTTGAGTCTGAGGTTACTGATTCCGGCGTTGAGCCTCTTGACCCTGAGCTTGAAGCAGCACCGCAGGAAGAGGAGATACTTACCCCGGAGGAAGAAAAAGTCCTCCAGTCCAGCAACGGTATCTACTTCAACCTCGATGAACACGACACCAAGGAAGTTCAGCAATATTTCGGTTTTTTTACTCACAAAGCCCGTAAGACTTTTACTCGGTGGTTGAAACGTTCCGAGCCATTTCTTCCTTACGTACGTCAGGTACTGAAGGAGAATGGTATTCCCGAAGATATTGCAATGTTGCCGTTTGCCGAAAGTGGATACAATGCCTGGGCATATTCACGTGTCGGTGCCGGTGGCCTGTGGCAGTTTATGCCTTATACAGGTCGTCTTTACGGCCTCCGTGTCGACTGGTGGATTGATGAACGTAGAGATCCGTACAAGTCAACCGTTGCAGCTGCAAAGTATCTGAATGTTCTTCATGGCATGTTTGGAGACTGGTATCTTGCCCTGGCAGCTTATAATGCCGGTGAAGGAAAGATCGGGCGCGCACTCCGTAAGACCGGAGCACAAGATTTTTTTGATCTTACCAAAAAGAATTATAAGCTGAGCTATCGCTACAGATTACGCAAAGAAACAAAGAACTACGTTCCCAAGTTCATTGCTATTTCCAAGATTTTTAAAAACCTTGAAGAGCTTGGATTCGAGAATATCAACTGGAATAACGGCATTCAGGTTGAAACAGTAAAGGTTCCCGGTGGAACCGATCTGTTGGCCCTTGCCAAAGCCTGCGGTATGAAATGGAGTGAGTTTCATAAGCTCAACCCTCATTTCCGTAGACAGGTCAGCCCGCCCAACACAGTAACCAATGCTTATCTGCCTGAAAGAGTCATGGCTAATGCTGCGGATTATCTTGAATCACCCAATTCCCGTCCTTTTGCCGGGTACAAGCGTTACAAAATCCGCAAGGGTGATTCCTGGTACCGAATTGCCCGTCGTTACGGCATGCCCGTGGCAGTACTCAAGTCGGTGAATAATCGCAGATCCAACCTGATTAAGCCCGGTCAGTACATTATGATCCCGGGTAAAGGTGCTTCCAAAGCTCTCTACGCATCCAAGACTAGCAAGACCCGTCGTACTGCTCAGAGCCGTGCTAACTACCGGGTTCGCAAGGGCGACACTCTCTGGGATATCGCCAGCCGCTATAATGTGAGCGTAACAACACTCAAGCGCGCCAACGGGATCTATTCTTCCAAGCTGAAGATCGGTCAGAAGCTTTACATCCCGGACAATAATGCTCGTAGTTCCGCGCGTTCCGTTGCCAAGGCTGAGAACGTAAAACAGCAAATGGTTAAATACCGCGTGCGTCGTGGCGACAATCTTTGGAAAATCGCCCGTCGTTTTGGAGTGAAAGTTTCTTCGCTCATGAAATGGAACAGCCTGAATTCAAAATCAATTCTTCGTCCCGGCGATAGAATCAAGGTTTACGTTCAGTAATTCGATCATAGTTAAAAGCAAAATAAAGGCGGTTATCCAAGGGTAGCCGCCTTTTTCTTTTCAGGCATTCTTGTTAAGTAGCCTTTCCACGCAGTGATCAAAATCACATCTCATTCGAGAAGAATCATATAAAACAAGGTATTGCCCAGATGGCTATTCAGAGTACCAATCCCATGACCGGAAAGGTCGAAAAAAAATTTACCGAATCAAGCTCCGCACAGACCACGACTATTTTATCTTCAGTTGCGGATGCATTTTCCACTTGGAAACTCAGCTCCTTTGAGCAACGTGCAGATTGTCTCAGAAATCTGGCTGCGCTTCTCCGCGAACGTGCGGACAGTTTTGCCGAACTTATGGCTGCGGAAATGGGCAAGCCGCTCAAGTCCGGCAGGGCCGAAGTGCTCAAGTCTGCAACGGTCTGCGATTTCTACGCTGATAACGGCGCAGCCATGCTGGCCAGTGAGCCTAAGACTGTGGACGGCATGCAGTGCTACGTTGACTATGCTCCTATGGGAACTGTGTTGGCTGTTATGCCTTGGAATTACCCCGTATGGCAGGTTTTACGCATTGCCGTACCCTCGCTTATGGCCGGGAATACAATGGTCTTAAAACACGCTTCAAACGTGCCTCAGTGCGCATTGGCTCTTGAAGAGGTTTTCCGCGAATCCATCTTTCCTGAGAATGTTTTCCGCACCTTACTTATTGGGGCCGGCCAAGTTGCGGATGTCCTTGCCCATGATTCTGTTGTTGGCGTTTGTCTCACTGGGAGTGAAGGAGCGGGCCGCAAGGTTGCCGCAGCAGCCGGGGCAAATCTCAAGAAATCAGTTATGGAGCTGGGCGGAAGTGATGCTTTTGTCGTCCTTGCTGATGCGGATCTGGACAAGGCTGCAACTATCGGTGCTGAGTCTCGCTGTTCCAATGCCGGGCAGGCCTGCATTGCCGCTAAACGATTCATTGTTCACAACGATGTTTATGATTCATTTGTGCAGAAGCTGAAAGAATGTATGGAATCAGTAGTTATGGGCAGTCCTCTGGACGAAGATACAGTTATGGGTCCCATGGCCTCACATCAGTTTCGCAACGATCTGCAAATGCAGGTTGATAATTGTCTCAAAGTGGGCGGGAAATTGGTAATTGGCGGCTCTATACCTGAAGGTGAAGGTGCTTTTTATCCGTCGACAATTATTACTGATGTTTCTTTCGACAGCAAAGCAGGGCGTGATGAAATTTTCGGACCCGTTGCCCTTGTTTTCCGCGCTGAGAGCGAAGAGCAGGCTATGGAAATGGCTAATGACAGCTGTTTCGGGCTAGGTGGTTCGGTCTGGACTCGTGATGAGGAGAAAGGACTTAAACTTGCCCGCCAGATCGAGGCAGGCCTTGTCTACCTGAATGGACGGGTTAGCAGTCGTCCGCCGCTCCCATTTGGAGGGGTTAAGAACTCCGGCTACGGCCGCGAGCTTTCCACCTACGGTATCCGCGAATTTACCAACGTAAAATCTGTTTGTATTGGATAAATTTTGCCTCTGGCGGCTGGGGAAGAGAAAACTTTTTAGTTTGCTTCGCATACAGCGTGGTAAAGCTACTTTTGTAACAAATCCCGCAATATCTTGTTTGATATTGCGGGATTTGTTGTTTCCAGTTTTTTTGCGTCTATAAATTTTTCAGCAACAGCTCTCGCGCTTTCAGCTCATCCAAACTTTTTCCCGTCCATAAACGAAATTGCTCTAGCCCCTGATGCACGAACATCTCAATTCCGTGAATTATGGTGCAACTTTTGGATTTTGCATCCTTGACGAGAACAGTCTCCATGGGATTGTAGACCAAGTCGAAGACTATGGTGCTCGAGTCTTGATTGTCCATGATCATGGGGTTGATCTCTTGAAATTTTCCAGACATGCCCAGCGAGGTGGAATTCACGATAAGATCAAAGTGCTGATCGCCACGAGCGTCCCAATCAAGAATTGATATTTTGAATTCAGCAGCGAGATCATCTGCTTTGGACTTGGTGCGGTTGGTGATGAAGATTTCTTTGATCCCCAATGATTGAAGTCCGGTGATCGCAGCGCGAGCAGCACCGCCAGCACCGATCAACAGGGCCGTTTCTATCTGATCAGAATAGGGGCGTAACGGCTCGGACACTCCGGCGGCGTCAGTATTGTCGCCCACGATTTTATCACCTTTCCAATAGAGGGTATTTACCGCCCCGACGGACTTTGCGCGTTCAGTCAGCTGATCAATGTAGTCCATTACGGAAAGCTTGTGCGGAATGGTCACGCTGGCCCCGGAAATGGGCAGGTTTCTGAAAGTCTGCATGAAACTTTCCACCTTTTCAGGCTCAGTGGGCCAAGCCATGTAAACTGCCGGGATTTTGTGTTCGGAAAATCCCCAATTGTGCAGCAAAGGACTCATGGTATGTCCAAGAGGGTGTCCAATTATTCCAAAAAGCTTTTCAGGCTTAAATACTTCCATATTTCGCTCCTGAAGACCTTTGTGGTCTTTCGTAATGTCAGATCGTTTTTTTGAATTAAGATGCTTAAAAGTAATGATAAAATTCAGGAAAATTTTTAAGGCAGATGTTTGTGTTTAATCAGTCTGAACGAATTCAGTACAATTTGCAAATTAGGCAATTTTTAATGCTCTAAATAGCGAAGCTTGATTAAAGCGCGTTTGGGAAAAGGGAGAGGAGTCCAGAGGAGAGGGGAAAACACTTTTGGCGCTAGCAAAGGGTTTTCCCCTCTCCTTTGGCCGCCGGAGGCAATAAAATGAAAATGGTCCGTGCGAACTTAGTTCGCACGGACCATTTAGTAGTAACTTAAATAGCGTCAGCGCCTGCTTGAAGGGCTTCTGCGTTTTTGGGGATCAGGTGATGGTAGTGAGCGGAGATCACGTTTTCGAGGGAGTCGATGACTGCCTGCATTTCCATGATTCCGGTTGCCTTGATGAAGGCACCGAGGGCTACCATGTTTGCCAAGCGGGCATTGCCGAGTTTGTCAGCAATATCGTTGCAGGGCACGAGGTATGATTCAATGCGATCGGTATCAACCAGCTCTTCATCAATGAGAGATGAGTTGACGATCTGAATACCGTCATCCATGAGCATGGGCTGGAATTTATCCAGCGAAGGACGGTTCATGATGATCAGGCTGTGCGGGCTGCGGATGATCGGGGAACCGATCTCGTCGTCGGAAAGGACGACAGTGCAGTTCGCGGTACCGCCGCGCATTTCAGGGCCGTAAACCGGAATGTAGGTTACATTGAGTCCGGCGTTCATGCCTGAATAGGCCAGCAGGTTACCGATGAGCATAACGCCCTGTCCGCCGAATCCGGCAATGATGCTGTCGAGGTATTTGCTCATCTTAGTCCTCCGCGGTTACGTCTTTATATACACCCAGCGGGAAGTAGGGGATCATTTCATTTTCGATCCTTTCGTTCGCCTGAATGGGAGTCATTCTCCAGTTGGTGGGGCAGGTTGCCAGCAGTTCGATGAAACCGAAACCGAGTTCTTTCTGCTGTACCTCAAAAGCTTTTTTCATGGCTTTTTTGGCCTTGCGAATGTTTTTAACATTGTTCAAGGCAACGCGTGCGGAATATGCAACACCACCAAGAGAACCGATAATTTCGGCCATGCGGATGGGTAACCCTTCTTTGGAAGCATTACGTCCGGCAGGTGAAGTCGTGGTTTTCTGTCCAATAAGGGTTGTGGGAGCCATCTGTCCGCCGGTCATTCCGTAAACAGTGTTGTTTACGAAGATGATTGAGATGTTTTCACCACGGTTTGCGCAGTGCATGATCTCAGCCATACCGATGGATGCGAGGTCGCCATCACCCTGGTAGGAGAGGACGAACTTGTCGGTGCGTGCGCGTTTAACGCCCGTTGCAACTGCCGGTGCGCGGCCGTGCGGTGCTTCCACACTGTCTACATGAAGGTAATTGTAGAGGAATACGGAACAACCGATGGAGGTGACCAAAAGGGTGTTCTCGGTCAATCCCATTTCGCTGAGCAGTTCACCCGCAAGTCTTTGGGCTACGCCGTGCTGGCAGCCGGGACAGTAATGGGTGGGAACGTCTACAATAGCGTCAGCCTTATCAAAGGCGAGAATTTCTTGTTCGCTCATATCTATTTCCCTCCAAGGCTTTTGAGGATGGGTTCCTCGAAATCGTCGGGGGTGGGCAGGTTTCCGGGCATGAAGCCGAAGAAATCACTGTCGGTAATGGTGCGGATGGAAAGACGTACATCTTCAACCATCTGACCTAGGTTATGTTCAATAGTCAGGAACTTCTTACCCTGCTTGGCAAGCTTGTTCAGCTCTTCAGAGGGGAAGGGGTAGAGGGTGATAGGACGGAATAGACCTACCTTGTGACCCTGTGCGCGCAGTTTTCTGACTGTGCTCTTTACGATACGTCCGATGGAACCGTAGGCAACTACGATGAGTTCGGCATCTTCGGTTTCGAAAAGCTCCTGTTTGGTGTTCTTGGCCATCTCGTCATACTTGGCCTGCAATGCCAGGTTGTGGCCTGCAAGTGAACCTTCGGTGAGAAACAGGGACTTGATGATGCGGTGATCACGGTCCTTGGCACCTTCAATGCGCCACTCGGTTCCTTCTTCCTCGTTTCTTTCTTCGAGAGCTCTTGTGATGACAGGCTCTTTCATCTGACCGACGATGGCATCACCGAGGATCATGACCGGGTTGCGGTATTTGAAAGCGAGGTCAAATGCTTCGATTACGAGGTCGTAGCATTCCTGACAGGTACCGGGAGCGAGGACGAGAGTACGGTAATCACCGTGTCCGCCGCCTTTGGTGGCCTGAAAATAGTCACCCTGACTTGGGCCGATGTCGCCGAGACCCGGCCCACCACGGTTCATGTTTACGATGACCGCGGGAAGCTGACTACCTGCGAGGTAGGAGATTGCTTCCTGCTTAAGGGATACACCGGGGCTGGAGGAAGAAGTCATGCAGCGTGCGCCTGCGGCAGCTGCGCCGATTAGCATGTTTGCTGCTGCAACTTCACTTTCAGCCTGAACGAATTCACCGCCGACTGCGGGCAGTGCTGCGGACATGTATTCCGGAATATCGTTCTGGGGGGTGATGGGGTAACCGAAATAGCATTTAAGACCGGCTGCGATTGCGCCGCGGGAGATGGCCTCGTTGCCTTTGATGAAAAGCTTTTCGCCTTTTTTCGTCATCCTATTCTCCTTTGGCCTTTTTGGTTCTGTATACCCGGATAGCAATATCTGGACAGATCAGCGCACAGGAAGTACATCCGGTACACTTTTCCATATCCTCAGCCGCGACTTCAGCAACTTTGTAACCGTGCTGGTTGAATCGGTCGGATTGCCTTATGATTTCCTTTGGACAGACGGTGGTACAGAGCAGACAGCCCTTGCACCGTTCGTCCAAAAATTCTACTCGTGACATCCTATTCTCCTGTTACTGTGACAGAAAAGCCCGTTATATTAACGGGCTGGGACCATTAGAGTCTTTATTTGCTTGTGGGCAGCACACTATGAAAATGTGACTGTTGGAAAGCAACGTATAATTATTTGCGCTGCGGTGCAAATTTTTCCGTCGAAACTACGGTCAGACGTTATTTGTACCTTACTTTATATACATTGAATCGCCGTATGAGAAGAACCTGAATTCGTTATCAACTGCTTTGGAATACGCGTTCAAAACATTTTTCCTACCGGCAAGAGCGGAAATCATAATGACAAGGGATGATTCTGGCAAATGGAAATTGGTAATCATACGGTCAACCACTTTGAATTCATAGCCGGGGTATATGAAAATATTGGTTTCACCCTTGAATTCACAAATTTCACCGGCTTGCTGGAAAGCTCCTTCCAGAGTGCGGGCTGAGGTTGTGCCTACCGCGATCACCGGACGGCCTTCCTGTTTGGCTTTGATCACTGCGGCAGCTGTCTCTTCGGGGATTTCGATGTATTCGTGGTGCATTTCATGATCACGGATATCTTCGGCGCGTACCGGACTGAAAGTTCCGTAACCTACATATAATGTTACTTCGGCCCGTTCGATGTTTTTGGCTTTCATTTTTTCATTGATTTCTTCGGAAAAATGTAGCCCGGCTGTGGGCGCGGCTACTGATCCGGCCTTTTCATCACAGGCGTATATGGTCTGGTATCGTTCATTGTCTGTTTCATCAGCAGCACGGCGGATGTATGGAGGGAGAGGAATCTTACCGCACTCCTCGAAAATCTTTTTCAGATCCCCGTTCCATTCAAGTTCAACTTTTGAAAGTCCGAATCTGCCTTTGCCCAGCACGGTCAGCTTCAGGCCGCCCTCAAAGAAAATTTCATTACCAGTTTTGGGACCCTTGGAAGCACGGAGTAAGCCACGGGCCTGCGCCTTGAAACCACCGGGAACTTCTTCGGCTTCGATGAGAGGGAGAGGGGTCAGTAACAGGAATTCCACCCGTCCCCCGGTAGGTTTTTTACCGAATATTCGGGCCGGAACAACTTTTGAGTTGTTGGCCACCAGCAGTGCGCCTTCCGGAAGCAGGTCCACAATGTCGGTGAAATTTTTGATTTCGGTTTCACCGCTCTTCTGATCAAGCACCAAGAGCTTGGAGCCGTGCCTCATTACTGCTGGGCATTGGGCTATCTGTCCTTCCGGTAATTCAAAGTCGTAGCTTTTAAGGAAAAAGTCTTCTGTATTTATGTTCATTTTTTCGGTTTTCATTATTGATGATAATCTGGTAAGAATCTTTACAGCAGAGACCTTCAAGGTCTATGAATGCTGTGTTTGTCCTTTGATTGCCCGGTCAAACAAGTCTGTTTGATTGTCACGTTGATCACCAAATCCGGATTAGATTATGAAATGGTTGTCAGTAGCTGAAATATCCAAGATTACGATGATCCCTGCTCCCACAGCAAGGCGTTATGCTTCGCTGTTTAAGGATTTTCTTTCCAGTAAAAAAATGGGCCGGGTTACCAAGTACCCGGAATCCGCTGTGGAAATCTTCAAGCGCATCGTCAATTTATATAATGAAGGGATGGTTACCACGGAAATTGAGCAGCAGCTCCGTTCCGAATTTCCCCGCACAATTGAGATAAGTCCCTCCGAGCGTGGCCTTCCTGCGCAGCCGGCCATGAATATTCAGGCTGAACTGAGCGGCGCTTTTGCCGAGATGATGGACAAGATGAGCAAGTCACTTGAAGTGATTGCCGATCAGAAGTCAATCATTGAAGAGCAGCGCGAAGATATTTACAAGCTCAAAAAAGCTTTTGTTCTTCTTGCCCGCAGCCAGAAAAAAATCAAGGCTTTGCCGCAGCTGGATATTAAATCCATGACTGAAGAGTATGACGTACGAACCAATGCTCTCGAGCAGAAAGACGTGGAACTTGAAGAGGCGACCACTGAATTAGCTCAGGAAAACACTAACTTGAAGCATAAGCTTGAGGTTATGGAATCGGAATTGGTTCGTTTGCGCAAGGACCGCCGGGAAATGGAAAATTATTTTATGGATAAGATCAAGCGCATGAACGGTTGATTTCCTGCCTGCGGAATTGATTTTTTGTTCTCATGGCTGTAGAAAAAGTCTAGAAGATGGGGCGCTAATTATTATTGACTGGGGCTGTGTCTGTTTAGAGTTATAAATTATGTCCAGCCCAGCTGGTCTGAATTTCAATATGCGTCGACATTAAAATCGGAGGATTAACTATGCGTACTTTTATTAAAATGCTTCTCATTTCCATGATCTTTGTGGGACTCACCGGTTGTCTGGCCGGAACCAACAAGACTTCTGATGAACCCGTAATTGCAACTTCCGGGGCTACTGAAAGTTATGAGGAATTTGTTCCTTACACTGAATTTGATGATATTGCAGTTCCCAACGAGCTGAGCAGGGTTCCTGATCAGTCCTATGTTGCAGAAGATCAGTCTTTTAAGTATGGAAAAATCGTTCTCAAGGGACGTGTTGAAAACCAGTCCCTCGTTGATTTCTTTGTAAACCAGATGGCAAAAGATAACTGGACCAAGGAAAGATCCATCACTTCAACTGTTTCAACTCTTTCTTTTACCAAGCCTTACAAGAGCTGCACAGTGAGGATTTTTGACGGATCTTACAACACTGAGGTCGAAATCTACGCCGTTGAAATGAAGTCCGACGCTGCACCTATTTCCGGTGGAGTTCAGGAACAGACTATACAATAATGAATGAACATCTTAATTTTGACTGCTTTTTAGGAAAACGCATCCATCTCGGCGTCAGCGGTTCCATCGCAGCATATAAGTCTCTGGACTTACTGCGTATGTTTCGTAAGGCCGGGATCGAAGTCAGTGTTACGCTCACTTCCGGTGCGCAGGAATTTATCAAGGGCCTCAGTTATGAGGCCCTTGGTGCTTTCAAGGTCTGGGAGAAGATGTACCCGACTTTGGATGATACTTTCGGTCACCTTGAACCCGGTCAGGCTGCCGATGCCATGCTTATTGCTCCGGCAACAGCTTCAGTGCTGGCCCGCATGACCCACGGTTTAGCCGACGATATGCTTTCCTGTCAGGCCTTGGCTTTCAATGGTCCTAAGCTTGTGGCCCCGGCCATGAACCCGGCCATGTGGGATGCGCTTGCCACTCAGGATAATTGCCGTGTGTTGGCTGAAAGGGGAGTTGAATTCATCGGTCCTGATTGCGGCGATGTTGCCTGCGGTGATCATGGACGTGGGCGTCTTGCTTCCCTTGAATCCATTTATGCCCACGGCTTACGTGCGGTTGCCCCAAAGGATATGAGCGGTAAGCATGTGCTGATTACTCTGGGGCCTACCCGTGAGAAATGGGATGCGGTCCGTTTTTGGTCTAATCCTTCGTCAGGATTGATGGGAGCCTGTATTGCCATGGCAGCATGGCTTCGCGGTGCTAAGGTCACTATTGTTTCCGGTCCGGTGAACTGGTGGTTTCCTGAAGATATCGATGTGATCAAGGTTGATTCTGCGCAGCAGATGTTCGATGCTGCCACTGAGGTCTGGCCCAGTTGCACCACCGGATGTTTCACTGCTGCTGTGGCTGACTTCAAGCCTATTCCCCATGGTGAGGGCAAATTTAAGAAAGCTGGCAATGATGCTCTTCGGGTTGATTTTGATACCAACCCGGATATTCTTAAGACCGTCGGCACCATGAAAAAGGATGACCAGCAGTTGATCGGTTTTGCCGCCGAGACTTCCAACATTCAGGAAGCAGCCAAGGGCAAGCTTGAGCGCAAGAATCTGGATCTGATTGTTGCCAACCCCATCAACAAACCCGGAGCGGGATTTGAGTCTTCCACCAATTCTGTTTATGTTTTGGACAGAACAGGGCGGTCCGAAGAATGGCCTGACCTCCCCAAAAGCGAAATAGCGTGGCGTATATGGGATCTCCTTCCGCAGAATTAAATGTACTTGAAAGCGTCAGGCCGTGGTATCAAAACGGCCTGCAATATGTTTTCAAGGATGCACTGCCCGGTATCGAGGAACTCGAAAAACCGGCGCGGCAGCGTTCCGCTGTGTCCGCACCCCCTCGGCAGCAGGCTCCGCGCAGGCCGCAGCAGATGACTCAGCAACAGCCTCCGGTCCAGCAACCTGCTCCTCGGCAACAGTCCGTTCCGGCTCAGCATGCTCCCCAGCAAACACAGCGACCTTCCTTTGATCGCACCCCTCCGGCAAAGCCTTCGCGCATGCCTGAGAAACGTAAGCCTTCAGTTCAGCCTAAGGTAAATTTTCCTGATCCTCAGTCTTGGCCCGCTCCATGGTCGACTCTGGCAGGACGCATTAGTCCGCGTGTGCAGATTTTCTGGACTTATGCCCAGCTTGGTCAGGATTTGTCTGGTCAGGCCGATACTGCGCGGCGCAAGCTTTTCCAATCTCTGATCGGTTATATGGGGCTGCCCAAGGGAGCTATTTCGTTCTGGCCTTGTACTGCTTGGAACGGCAATGACTTTGAAAACAAGAGTGATATCTTTTGGAAAGGGGTAGAGTCCTACGGGGTTAAGTTTGTAGCTTGCTTTGGGGACCAGACCCGTTCAATTGTCGCTCCTGATGCCCCCCCAAGTTCTGCATCTGTCCATACTAACGGAGTGCAGATGCTCATGCTTCAGGACCCGGACTTCCTCAAGAATCTGCCACCTGATGAGCAGCAGTTGCTTTGTATTTCGCTTTTGCGATTACCTCTTTTTTAAGAATCATTTCTTTTTTGAAATTATCGACCCCGTCTTAATAAGGCGGGGTTTTCTTTTTCCACTGTTTCTTTATCTCCCACAATTTGGCATTATGAATTATAAATAGTCTTTTCAGTTGGAGTTGCCATGCATAGTCTGAAGAAGCGTTCAAGTTATATTTTTTGTTTGATCGTTATTTCAATGTTTATTACCGCCGCTGTCGCTCGTTCTGTATTGGCTGAGAATGTCAGCGTAATGTTACTTGAATTGCAGGGTGGTATAAGCCCCGCTCAGGTTCATCTTCTTGAAGATGCTCTTGAGCAAGCAGGTGATGACGATCATGATCTTTTGTTGCTGCGGCTTGATACCCCGGGCGGTTTAGGTACTTCCATGCGTGAGATGGTCAAGATCATCATGAACAGCAAAATTCCGGTTTGCGTCTGGGTTGGGCCGGAAGGAGCACATGCTGCGTCCGCTGGAACATTTATTACTGCCGCTGCACAGGTGGCAGCCATGGCTCCCGGAACTTCCATCGGTGCGGCCAGTCCTGTTTCATCTTCAGGAGAAGAACTTCCCGAAACCATAAGCAAGAAAGTTACCGGGGATATGGTTAGTCTGATCAAAGGCATTGCCCGTAAGCGGGGGCGCAATATTGATTGGTACGTCAAGTCTGTTCAAGAAGGTGTCAGCGTTGATGCGCAGGATGCCGTGACCCTGAATATTGTGAATTTTATGGCCTTATCAGTTGACGATTTTCTAGAGCAGCTTGGTGCGAGAGGAGTGCTTTTAGGCGGACAGAAAGTTAAGTTTGCAAAGAAAGAGATTAGCGTAATTAAATTTGTTCCCGGCTTCAGGTACGCTGTTCTTTCATGGTTACTTGATCCGCAGGTGGCCTACTTTCTTCTTTTGGGCGGAATACTGGGTGTTTTTTTCGAGCTTTCTCATCCCGGATCGATTTTACCCGGTGTTATAGGTGCATTCTGTCTTGTTACCGGTCTTTATGCTATGTCTATCCTACCCACTAATGCCGCAGGGTTGCTTTTGCTTTTGCTTGGGGCTGTCCTGTTTCTCCTCGAAGTTTTTATCATTAGTTATGGACTGCTCAGTCTTGGGGCAGTGCTCAGTCTTTTTGTGGGTTCCCTTGTTCTCTTCAGGGAAGGAACACCCGGTATACCGCTTGGAACTATTCTTGGGACTGTGCTTACTTTTTCGTTTTTTGTCGGAATAATTATTTACTTGGTGACCAAGGCTCAGCTTTCAAAATCCGGTGTGGGCATGGAGAGCATGCTCGGATTAAAAGGGGAAGTCCTTGAAGTTAAAAACGGGCGTATGAAGGTTCGCGTTCGTGGAGAAATCTGGAACGCCGTGGTTGAGGACGGAACAGTTTTTGATCCCGGTACAGTGATTGAGGTTGTTCAGGCCCGTGGTCTGACCCTGATAGTCGTAAAGAAAAGCTGATCAGCGTAATTATTTGGGAGGTAAACATGACTTATTTGATCCCCGCAGTTTTATTTGCTGTTTTTTTTCTGATCACAGCCTTGAAAGTCTTGAACGAGTATGAGCGTGGAGTGATTTTCAGATTAGGCAGGGTGATAAATGCCAAAGGTCCCGGGCTGATAATCCTGATCCCTGTGGTTGATCGTATGGTTCGAGTTTCTTTAAGGATCATGACTTTGGATGTGCCTAATCAGGATGTTATCACTAAGGATAATGTTAGTATCAAGGTTAATGCTGTTGTGTATTTCCGTGTGACTGACCCGATCAAGGCAATTTTAGAGGTTGAGGATTTTATGTTCGCCACTTCTCAGCTTGCACAAACCACCTTGCGTAGCGTATGTGGAGGCGTTGAACTTGACGAAATACTTTCCAAGCGTGAAAAAGTTAACGGTGAAATTCAGGAAATTCTTGATACCCATACTGATCCGTGGGGAATAAAAGTAAGTACTGTTGAGCTTAAGTATATTGACCTTCCGCAGGAAATGCAGAGAGCCATGGCCAAGCAGGCCGAGGCAGAGCGTGAGCGTCGGGCCAAGGTTATCAATGCTCAGGGTGAGTTTCAGGCCGCTGATAAGCTGTCCGCAGCCGCTGAGATTATTTCAGCTCATCCTGAAGCTTTACAATTGAGATATTTGCAGACCTTGAGAGAGATGTCTGCTGAAGGAAAATCTTCCACCATAATTCCTCTTCCTCTTGATTTATTAAAGATGTTGGCGCCGTTTACCGGCAGGGGGGAGGCAATGGATAAAAAAGACCAAGAGAGCGATTAATAATGAAAGTCCTTGTTACAGGAGCAGCCGGATTTATCGGCTTTCACCTTTCCAAACGTCTTCTTGCTGAAGGCCATGAAGTTGTCGGCCTTGATATTCTTAATGATTACTACGATGTAAATGTTAAGAAGAACCGCCTCAAGCAGATTGAGGATCACGAGAAGTTCACTTTTGCCTACATGGATATGGCTGACCGTGAAGCCATGGCAAAACTTTTTGCAGAAGAGAAGTTTACCCATGTGGTCAACCTCGCAGCGCAGGCTGGTGTTCGTTATTCCTTGGAAAATCCTCAAGCCTACATCGATTCCAATGTTGTAGGTTACATGAATATTCTTGAGGGTTGCCGCCATAACGGAGTTGAGCACCTTGTATATGCTTCTTCCAGCTCTGTTTACGGTCTGAACACTAACATGCCTTTTAGCATTCATGACAACGTGGACCATCCCATCAGCATGTATGCGGCTACTAAGAAATCCAACGAGCTCATGGCTCATTCTTACAGCCACCTTTTCAACATCCCCACTACTGGTCTTCGTTTCTTCACCGTATACGGACCTTGGGGCAGACCTGATATGGCTCTGTTCCTCTTTACTAAGGCTATCTTTGAAGATAAGCCCATCAACGTGTTCAACCACGGAAAGATGCTGCGTGACTTTACCTACATTGATGACATCGTTGAAGGTGTGGTCAGGGTCATGAAGAACACCGCCACACCTAATCCTGATTGGTCCGGCGATGCTCCTGATCCGGGAACAAGTCCCGCGCCTTTTCGTATCTACAACATCGGTAACAACCAGCCCACAAAATTGATGCGCTACATCGAAGTTCTTGAAGAGTGCATCGGCAAGAAGGCTGAGAAGAACATGATGCCTTTGCAGGCTGGCGATGTTCCTTCTACTTATGCAAATGTTGATGATCTTGTTCGTGATGTTGATTTTAAGCCTGAAACAACTGTCGAAGAGGGTATCGCCAAGTTTGTTGAGTGGTACAGAGGCTACTATAAAGTTTAATCTTCTATTCATATTGTTTTCTATGAGGCCGCTTTTAGCGGCCTTTTTTTATGTGATGATCATTAATATGTGATTTTTTTTAATGTCTTGAAATTATTCTTTTAATGGTTTTTTAATGGTGATTATCTGCTGATATTTTTGTTTTAACTACTCATTTTCTCCGTTGCTTTTCTTGATTTAAAGTTATTTTCAGACTAGTTTGGCGATGTTGTTTTTGTGTTAACTTGATTTATATGTTTCACGTGAAACATGAAAAATTGAAATCTCATGGATAAGGTGGTTTCAAGTGGCAAAGAGAATTGTTGTAGCTAATCAGAAAGGTGGGGTAGGTAAAACAACTACTTCCATCAATCTTTCAGCTTCCCTAGCTGTGATGGAAAAGAAGGTTCTTCTCGTTGACTGCGATCCGCAGGGTAACGGTTCAAGTGGACTTGGTTTTTATCCCGGTGATTCCAGAGAAAATATTTACTCTGTGCTTTTTCAGCCGGAAAGAGCAAAGGAAGCGATATATCAAACAGACATTCCTTATCTTTCACTCATGCCCGCAAGTCAGGACTTGGTCGGGGCGGAGATTGAGTTGATCGATAAGATGGGTCGTGAATACTACTTGAAGGATCTCGTTGAGACCGTGGACGATGAATATGATTATATCATTTTCGATTGTCCTCCTTCGCTTGGTATGCTGACTGTAAACGCCCTGTGCGCGGCAAAAGAGTTGTTGGTTCCGCTTCAGACTGAGTATTATGCCCTTGAGGGTGTTGCTCAGCTTTTGATGACTTTTGAATTGGTCAAAAAAAGATTGAACCCGGATCTTTCTGTTCTTGGTGTGGTTCTAACCATGTACGACAAGCGTAACAGACTTGCCCGTCAGGTAAAAAATGAAGTACGTAAAGCTTTTCCGGACAGTCTTTTTGAGACAATAGTTCCGCGAAATGTGCGTCTTTCGGAGGCTCCAAGTTTCGGTAAACCTGCAATTTCATATGATGCGAAATCAAACGGTGCCATGGCTTATCTAAGTCTGGCTCAGGAAGTTGTTAAAAGGCACGAAGCAGAGCAGGAAGGGAAATAAAAAAGGCCGACATCTCTGTCGGCCTTGGAATGTGCAAAATCAGTGTTGTTGTACTTAGTAACGAGCTTCGTAGTTGGTATCTTTTTTATCAATATAGGGTGTACATTCAACAGTAATTTCATCTTTGAAATGTTTTTTAACAATGCGTGCTTGGCACTGGGAACATTTAAATGAAACCAGTCCGCCGAGGTTGCAGGACATGAGTCTGAACTTTCGAGGATCATCTTTTTCCCAATCCTCAGTCTTGTTTCCGCAAAGCTCACAGTGAACATCAGTATCTACTGGGTAGGGAAAGTCCCAGTACTCTTTCAAAGTTTCCCATTCGCCGATGGGTTCTGGACGTTCCGGCGGAGCTTCCTTGGGAAGCAGATCCTTGATCAAGGGTTTTACTTTGGCCCAGAGATCAGCAGTGAGCAGGGCACCGATCAGGTTTCCGTTTTTATCAAAAAGCTCTGTAAGATTATCATCGTGTTTAGACATGTAGCCTCCGACGTCAGTTATATGATGAGTTCGGGATACAATAATCACGGTTTTGATCAAGTCAAAGGAAATATTATCCGGCCCGTTTTTACAGGTCCGTAAACATAAGGAGAAATCCATGGCAGGTGTCACTGGCGGTTTAGGAAGAGGACTAGATGCTCTTCTAGGTGGCGGCAAAGGTGTGGACGAAAAATCATCTTCCGAGGTTTCAATAGATGCCCGGCAGATAGATATAGATATGATTGTTGCCAATCCGAATCAGCCTCGTAAGGAGTTTTCTCCTGATGCTTTGAAGGATCTTTCCGAGTCCATTCGCGCAAAAGGGGTGCTACAACCTATTCTTGTCCGCCCCATTCCCGGGCGCAAAGATCGTTTTGAGCTGGTTGCGGGTGAGCGGCGTCTACGGGCATCCAAGCTGGCTGGGCTTGGGGAAATTCCTGCTTTGGTCAAAGAGATGACCGACCTTGAAAGCATGGCCATTGCCTTGATCGAGAACTTGCAGCGCGAAGACCTAAACCCCATTGAAGAAGCCAAGGGTTATCAGGAGCTAATCACAAAGTTCGGTCTCAGTCAGGATCAATTATCCGGCCAGGTGGGGAAAAGTCGTTCCGCGCTTTCCAACTCCATGCGTCTGCTGACTCTGGCCGAGCCGGTGCAGGATGCCATTGGCAATGGAAAAATCTCCGCAGGCCATGGTCGTGCACTTATGGCTGTCGCAGACGATGATGCGCGTGAGGAACTCTTCAGTAGGCTCATGAACAGCGGAATGTCTGTTCGTCAGTGTGAAGGCGCGGCGACTTTTTTTAAAGAGCATGGAGAACTGCCTGAAGGTGAGGTCGTTGCCAAGTCCAAGTCTACAAGAGCCAAGAAAAAAGAGCCGAAAAAGGTTGATGAAAACCTTGAGCGTATCAAAGATCGTCTTGAGTCCGCACTTGAAACCAAAATATCTTTCAACGGCTCTCATGATAAAGGTAAAATGACTATCAGTTACGCCAACGAGGAAGAACTCGAGCGTCTGGTGGCTATCCTTGAACTTCGTTCTTAAAGGAAAAGAAAGGAATGGATAATAAAATTTTAAGCGTCCTCCCGGAGTTGAAGGACCGCAAGGTGCTCATCATCGGTGATGTGATGCTTGATCATTATGTGATCGGATCTGTGGAACGCATTTCCCCGGAAGCCCCGGTGCCTGTGGTTCAGGTTACTGAAGAAAAATACCTGCTCGGCGGGGCCGGGAACGTTGCCCGAAACATTTCAGCTCTTGGCGGTGAACCTCATTTGACCGGATTTGTCGGGCATGATGGTGAGGGAGAGGTCTTTGAGCGGCTTTGTTCAGATTCCGGGATTCCATGTTCTCTGTACGAAGCTGATGATCGTCCGACCACCAAGAAAACTCGGGTCATGGCTCATAATCAGCAGATGGTCAGGGTGGATCGCGAAAAGACCGAGGACTTTGCTGATTCTATAATGGATAAATTGTTTGTTTTTCTGGAACGTGAGATCTGCGATTATAAAGTGGTCATCCTGTCCGATTATGGAAAGGGCCTTCTCTCTGATTCCTTTTTTGAGCGGTTCTGGAATCTTCTTGAAGAAAAGCAGCATAAGCCGCATATACTGGTCGATCCCAAGACTGTGAACTATGACCGTTACAAATCAGTAAGCATGCTCACTCCCAACTCCAAAGAAGCGGGAGAGGGTGCCAATATGCAGGTCAAGACCCGGGAAGATGTGCTTGAGGCCGGGCGCAGGCTTTTTGACCGTATCGACCCCACTCATCTTTTGATCACCCTTGGCGGGGACGGTATGGCCCTGTTTGAATCACGGGATGTGGTCAAGCATGTACCCACATTCGCCCGTAAGGTCTTTGATGTGACCGGCGCCGGAGATACTGTTATCGCAACCCTTGGTCTTGGTCTTGCGGCGGGACTTGACCCGCTTACTTCTGCTGTGCTGGCGAATTACGCTGCCGGAATCGTTGTGAGTCAGGTAGGCGCGGCCACGGCATCTGTAGATGAGCTGGCCGAAGCAGTGCGTAACTGGCCCAAGCCGGAAATTAATGTCTGGAATGAATAAGAGTTGAATAATTTCAAAAAAAATTAAAATAGTGTACTCAGTCTTGTCTGGGTATATGTTGTATAGTGAATGATCCGAGGGGGAGTTTTGAACACACAGGCTAACAGGTTAAAGAAGTTGATTCAGGCCAATCAGGTCTTGGCCAGCATTGAGTCTCTGGTGGATTTATTGCCTCAGCTGTTAAGGCTGGCGCAAGATGTGACCGGTGCCGAAGCTTCCTCAATTATGCTGTACAACGAAGATAAAAACGTTCTTAATTTTGCATGGGCCATGAACGATGTTCTCGGTGATGAAGCTATGAAGGATTTGAAGACCGGCTTTGAACTGCCTATGGGTAAGGGGGTTGCCGGTTGGGTGGCTGAACATCGGGAAGCCCTGAATGTGCTTGATGCCCAAAATGATGATCGCTTTTCCAAGGAAGCTGACAAGAAGACAGGGTTTACGACCAGATGCATTCTCTGCACCCCCATTGTTCATCAGGATAAGTTGCTGGGTGTTGTTCAGGTATTGAATTCAGCTGAAAAGGAATGTTTCGGCAAGGAAGATGAGGAGCTGCTTGAAAGTTTTGGTCATCTGGCCGGGGTGGCTTTGATCCGTTCTGAACTTATGTTGCAGCGGTTAAATCAGCAAAAGTTCGAAACCCAGTTGGAAGCAGCTTCACGAATTCAGAGACAGTTTAATCCCCGGCAACCTGAGCTGGAAGGTGATAATCTGATCTGGGGCAGTTCTGTCCCGGCCCAGTTTGTTGGTGGAGATTTGTACGATTTTATACCCAATTCTGACGGAAGCTGGTATATTTATGTGGCTGATGTTTCTGGAAAGGGACTTCCCGCAGCATTGATCATGTCCGCTTTGTGGACTCGAATCAGGGCTGAAGCACTGGCCGAAAGGACTCCCGGCGAAATGCTTAAGGCGGTCAATGTAGGTGCGTATGAATTTATGAACGGTGAAGTCTTCGCCACGATGGTTCTGATGCGTTATACACCGGAGACCGGAAAGTGTGAATATGCTGTTGCCGGGCATCCTTCCCCTCTGCTGATTGATGAAGGTAAAGCTGAACCTCTGGAAAGACCTTTCGGATTGCCTGTGGGAATTCTTGATGAGGGCGATTTCGGGACCAGCGAGTTTACGCTTGGAAAGGGGCAGTCGCTGATAATTGTCACAGATGGAGTGGATGAGGCCCGCGCCGGGGATGGAGAATTCTTCGGTGAAGAGCGGATGGAAGAAACTCTCAGGCAGGGCGGAGCTCCATTGGCCGGGGAAAAACTCCTCAAGGCTGTAGCAGATTGGAGAGGAGAGACCCCTCCCAATGACGATACCACTGTGGTCGAAATATACAGGGCTTAAGAACAGGCTGTTCAAGCGGAGCAGTAAGGAGATATAATGGGTGCAGGCTGGAAAATGGAATCCTCGGTGGAAGAGGTCCTGATCAAGATCAGCGGTGAAGTTGATTTTACCGGGACTCCTGAACTCAGGGATAAAATGCATCATTTCGTAAAGGAGACTTCCGGGGAAGTTCGGGTGGATCTATCTGAACTTGAATATCTGGACAGCTCCGGGTTGGCTTCATTGATCGAGCTGCGCAGAATGCTGGTCAAAGATAGCCGTACAGTGAAGATTGTAGCTGTCACGGATCAGGTGGATAGACTTTTAAATCTTACGCAGGTCAAATCGTTGTTCGGTTTAACCTGATCAGATCTTTCGGGCTGCGCTGAAAAGGGAGTTGTTCGGGATGAATGGATTGCAGGTTCTCGCTTGGATGGTTTCCAGACTCCTCGGTTGCCTGCGTCTGAAGCCCGCAAAGAAGAAATCCTTTTATCGCAAAAGATTACTCCGTGATCTTGCCTCGGTAGGGGCGGATTCCATTCCCATCGTCAGTGTTATTTCCGCCTGTACAGGCATTATTCTCGCCTTACAATCCGCCCAGCAATTAGAAAAGGTAGGGGCCATCAGTTATGTGGCCAACCTTGTGGGCGTGACCATCATTCGTGAGCTTGGTCCATTGCTCACCGCCATCATCGTTACCGGGCGTTCCGGAGCGGCCTTTACTGCGGAAATTGCAACCATGCAGATTTCCGAGGAAATCGACGCTCTTGAAGTCATGGGTATTGAGCCGGTCCGTTTTCTTGTCCTTCCCAAAATGATTGCCATGTTGATCATGGTTCCCTGTTTGACAGTCTGGGCCGATTTTGTGGGCATCTTTTCCGGCGGGGCCTTTTCCGCCATTGCTCTGGGCATCAATAAAGTCACCTATTTCAATAATTCAGTAGAGTTTTTAAAACTTCACGATGTGCTGGCCGGTCTGGTCAAGGCCGGGGGCTTTGCCGTGGCGATCACCATAATCGGTTGCTGGCAGGGTTTTCTCGCCCGTGAAGGAGCTGCTGATGTGGGTCGCAAGACAACCAATTCTGTTGTTATCTCTATCTTTGTGATAATATTGCTGGACCTGTTTTTTACGGCACTCAACTTTCTTTTCCGGTAAAAGATCATGAAGTTATCAAGAGTTGCACAAGATATTACGCTCAAGAAGCTCAGTCTCGGTTATCCGGGCAAGGTGCTTATGGAGGACCTGAATGCTGTGCTGCCTGCCGGAAAGATCAGTGTTATTCTTGGTGGCTCCGGGTGTGGGAAATCAACTTTGCTGCGTCACATTCTCGGGTTGAACACCCCTGTTTCCGGGGAGATCTTTTTGGGCGAGACCAATTTGACCTCCTTGGACAGTGGAGAAGAATATAAGCAGATCCGCACCCGCATGGGCGTTCTTTTTCAGGATGGGGCCATGCTCGGTTCGCTAACCCTTGGTGAAAATGTGGCTTTGCCCATGCAGGAACATACTGAGTTGCCCGATTCCATTATTGAGGAAGTGGTGCAGATGAAACTGCGGATGGTCGGGCTGGGTGATTTTATGCACTATTTCCCCAACCAGCTTTCCGGGGGCATGCGCAAAAGAGCGGGGCTGGCAAGGGCCATGGTCATGGACCCCACAACCCTGCTTTGCGATGAACCGTCATCAGGGCTGGACCCCATCACTGCCGCAGATCTTGATCAGTTGATCCTCAAGCTCAAGGAAACATTTCACGTCACCACCGTGGTGGTTACTCATGATCTGGACAGTCTGTTCAACATTGCCGATCACGTGGTGGTCTTGCATAGGGGAAGCTGCCTTTATCAGGGCGATGTGGAAGGGCTGCAACAGTCCGACAACGAATATATAATCGACTTTCTGGAACGCAGGCCCACGGAAATTGACCACAGCATGGAACGGGCCGTGAAGTTTAGAAGCAGGGTCTGATTACGGGAGATATGTGATGGTACTCAATCCGCGCAGCTCGGCTGCTGATATGATCAAGGCCGCATTGGCCGCTCTGGCTGGGCTGGCCGTGCTCGGGATGTTCATTGTTTTTCTGGGCGGGCATGATTTCTTTTCTGACTACTCGCAGTACAAGATTCTTTTTCGCAATGTGAAGGATCTTACTTCCGGCCGTCCGGTCAAGTACGCGGGCCTTAGCGTGGGTAAGGTTGATTCCATTACTGTTGATGCAGAAAATCCTGGACGTATTTCCGTGGTCATCAATGTGGATCGCGATTTTCCTCTTTACCGGGGCACAACGGCTATGGTTACCCAGAAAGGGCTGGTGGGCGATAATTACATCCTGCTGGAATTGCGGGGAGATGCCGGGACAAAATTGTCTGATGGGGACTTAATTCCTTCGACTGTCAAAATGAGTATGAACGAAGTGGCTGCTGAAATGGGTCGATCCGTCGCTTCCCTTACTCCACAGCTAGAAAGGGCCGTAAATGCCTTCGAGATGCTTTTTTCCCCTGAGAACATGTCCAACATCGGAAAAAGTTTGAAAATGGCTCCAGAGGTGCTTGCGGAAACCAACGCTACCCTGGTCACCTTCAGGGATGAGTGGAAGAAACTAGCCCGGTCCGGTGCCGGGGCTATGAACAACGGTTCCAAAAATATTACTGTGCTGACTAACGAACTTATCGATACCTTGCAGAAAGTTGAGTCTGTTCTTGCTGCCGTACAAGGAGATATGAGCACGACCCTGAATAGTGTCAGCGGAGATGTCAGTCGTGCGGTGGACGGCATAGATGGGTTGACCGCCGATCTGCGGCGTAATGTGGAATATGATCAGGAAGAGTTGGAAATCATTCTTGTGAATATCAATCGTCTATCCCGTGAAATGAATCGGTTGGCCCGGTCACTGCGCGAACGTCCGTGGCAGGTTTTAAATCCTCCGCAGGGAGCAGAAAATGATCAATAGAATTTTTCCCATTGCAATTCTGGTTTTTGTCTTGTCTTCAGCTGGATGCATCGGCGGTAAATCCGTGGAATCCTCATATTTGCGATTGGGCGACAATGGCTATGCCGGAGGGTGTGAAAAGGTAAACCCGGATATGCCCCGCTTAGCTTTAAAACGGTTCACCAGCCTGCCTGCTCTTGACCGGGAGACAGTGGTCATTGCCAAAGGGCAGGTCATGAAACCTGATTACCGTTGGAGCTGGGAAGGCACACCGGCAGAGATTTTGGATCTTATTGCTGCTCCTTCCCTGAACTGCATGAACAGTTACGAGGTAGTCAGTCCGTACCGTCCCGGAATTAATAAGGATCTGGTCCTTTCCGGCGTGATTACCGCATTTGAACTCCAGCGCAATGGAGGGGATGCTTTTAAGGTCGCCGTGCGTTATTCCCTTTGGGACAGCAGAGGAAAGAATCTGTTGGCCCGGAAGATGGTTGAAGCGGATGCTCCGGTCAAAGCATTGCGTGGCGAATCCATTGCTGATGCGGCGCAGCAGGCTGTTGAAGAGGTCATGAAAAAGACGGTTATCTGGATAGATGGATTGGGAGGGGAGATGTTTTCCCGAAATATGGGGCGTTAATGTTTTTTATTGCGGCCATTGCCGAATCGCGGATTAAAGAAGCTGAGCGCAAGGGGGAGTTCAAGGATTTACCGGGAAAGGGCAAACCCCTTGAACTGGATGATGACTCCATGATCCCGCCTGAATTGCGCATGGCCTACAAGGCTCTTAAAAATGGCGGCTACCTGCCGCCCGAGATGCAGCTCAGAAAAGATATTCATTCTGCTCTTGATTTGCTTGAATATATGGAAGATGAAAAGGAACGCTATACCCAGATGCAGAAGGTTAATCTGCTCTTTGAGCGCATTAAGAACACGCGTGGAAAGGGAATAGCCATTGACGAAGAAGATGAATACTACAAAAGCATAGTTGAGCGCATCACCTTGCAGAGCAGGAAAATCAAGGAAAACGAGGGATGATTTCTAAAAATTTCAAAGTCGGCCTTGCGGGCATGGCTTTATTGGTAGTTATAGCCGGCATGCCCGCCCACGGAAATACCGCGTCCAGGGAAAGGGTGGGCCAGTCCTATATTGATGTGCCTTCCCAGTTGCGGAAAGGGACCGCCAAATCCCTGAAGGGCTATGTTTCCCAATTGCTGAATAAAAAATATGTAAGCGCAAAAAAGCTCTATGAGCCGCCGTTCGCAGGCCTTGAGGATAAGCTTTATATTTCTGTGAAAAGGGAAACGGCACTGCCGATTATTGCCGGAGGGGTCTCCTCCTATGCCGGAAATGAAGAAGGTCTGGCCGCAGCTCTTTATGACGGAACGGTACGTGTCTGGAGCAGATATAAATGCCGTAAGGTTCGTCTTCCCGGAGGTGGCGGTGCCATGCATACAGGATACGGTCCCGGCAGCCCGACCCTTGCAGCTACCGGACGTGACGGGAACCAGCTTTATGTTTTCAATCTTGAAGAGTGTTCAAGGATTCCGGGAGAAATTCCGGTTGAGCATGGTCCGGTCAAGATGATGGCCCTTTCCAGAACCGGGGAATGGCTCGGTGTTATCGACAGTTTCAACGCATTGCTCTGCGGTCCTGCTTCCGGTCCGCTTCAGGAAATTTCAATTCTCGAAGGAACCCCCCTTTATCTTGGCTACACACCGGGGCAGGGCGTTCTGGTGGCCGTGGAGGCTTCAGGTAGAATTTTCAAGCAGGGGATGAAGACCCAGACCCGCATGGATTCCGATGAAGTTCCCGGCGGTCCGTTTGTGGATGCCAGAATGGCCGGATACGTGGTCTGCCTGACTCGTGATAACGGAAGCGAAGTTTATTGGGATTTGCGCAAGAGAGCTACGGTAGAGAAGTCAGAGGCCTTGGCGCAGGAACCGGCCTGGATTTATAAACGTAACGGGGGACTTGTTTATTCAACCGGGGTGGACCGCTGGAAGATTACTGAACATCTGGGCATGCCCATGTTCATTGTTTCCTATTCTGCCGCTGAAAAGTTGCTCAGGGTTCGTGACCTTGACCGTGAAACCCGTTACTATAGTGTTTTGGATGGCAAGGAGATTGCCGGATCTGAAGCCGATGATTGGAAATTGATTTCACCAAGTAAAGGTGTATACAAGGTTGGAGATAAGTTATTTCGTCTATATGATCTTGTCTGCCAGAGAGGGACAATGCGTCTTTACGGCAGGCATATTGGGGATAAGGGCTTTTATCTTTGGTGGGAAAATGTAGGTAGCGTGACCCGCATTAACCCTCATCCCATGGAATTGCCGATCCGGGAATCCGTTCTGGCAGACAGTCCGGCTCTCTGGGTCCCCCTTATCGAAGGTGAAGTAAGATAACTGCTATTCACACTGGCGGGACTTAAGTGTTTCGCAGGAGGTTTGAAATGGTTAAAAAAGCTGACAAAACACAGCAGATCAATACTGAAATTCCGGTGCTGGGTAAGGCCAAAATTCCTTCTCCGCTGAAACGGTGTGTCTTTATTGAAGATAAAGAAAGGACTCTTGTTAACCTTGCTGAAGAGGAAATGGATTCTTCTGCTGACAACGACGTATATCAGGAATTCGAGAAGGCCGGACCTCGGGCATTCACATATTTCGATCCTTCCAAGACCAAATGTGCGGTTGTAACCTGCGGCGGTCTTTGCCCCGGTCTGAACGACGTTATCCGTTCCATCGTTCTGGAAGCTCATTATCTCTACAAAGTTCCTTCCGTGCTGGGTATTAAATTTGGCTTGCAGGGATTTATTCCCAAATATGGTCATGATGTTGTGGAACTCACTGCTGATAAGGTTGCCAACATCCATCAGTTCGGCGGCACCATCCTCGGTTCATCTCGCGGTCCGCAGGACCCTGAAGAGGTTGTGGATGCACTCGAACGTATGAATATTTCAGTGTTGTTCATGATCGGCGGCGACGGCACTATGCGTGCGGCTCAGAAGATTGTGGAAGAAATTGAGAAACGGCGGATCAGAATTTCCATTATCGGGGTCCCCAAGACCATTGATAATGACATCAGCTTTGTAACCAAGTCTTTTGGTTTTGATACCGCAGTAGACAAGGCTACCGAGGCGATCCAGTCCGCGCACGTGGAATCCGTAGGCGTGGTAAACGGCATCGGACTGGTCAAGCTTATGGGGCGCGAATCCGGTTTTATCGCCGCTCAGGCCACATTGGCTCTTAAAGACGTGAATTTCGTGCTTGTGCCTGAGCATCCCTTTGAATTTGACGGGGAGTACGGACTGCTCCGTTCTCTTGAAAAGCGTCTGGATGAACGCCAGCACGCGGTTATTGTCTGCGCAGAGGGAGCAGGGCAGGAGCAATGCGAATATACCGGGGAAAAAGACGCTTCCGGCAACCCGGTTCTTTGTGATGTTTGCACCCTGATCATCCGCCGCATTAAGGATTATTTTAAGGATACGGGGAAAGATATCACTCTCAAGTTTATCGACCCCAGTTACATTATCCGCTCAGTACCGGCCAATGCCAACGACTGCGTATATTGCGGTTTCTTAGGTCAGCACGCTGTTCACGCGGCCATGGCCGGAAAGACCGGAATGGTCGTCAGTCGCTTGCAGGCCCGCTACGTGCACCTGCCGCTCGATGTGGTCACCATCAAGCGCAAGAAGTTGAATATTAAGTCCGACTACTGGCGTGCGGTTCTCGAATCCACCGGTCAGGGCCATCTGCGCAATGACATGGAGAAGGATATTTGTGAGATGTGATCAGATGAAATTCTAGGCATTTTTGATAAAATATAGAAGCCCCCAGCAAGATTTTGATATCTTCCGGGGGCTTTTGGTTTGCAGCTATTTCTGACAATTACAGGTCGCTGGGGCTTTATTTGTATTCACTTTTATCCAAAGCAATATGTTCTCTTACCCAGCAAACAAAATTATTAAGCTTCTTGTTTTGGCCAATGGGATTCAGAGATAATATCACATATGAAATCGGTGTTTCCACAAAACCAAACGGGGCAACGAGCAGTCCTCGTTCAAGGTCATCTGCAACCAAAGGTTCAGGTCCCATGGCTAGCCCAAGTCCGGCAACAGCAGCTTGAAGACTGAAGTAAAAGTGGTCGTAAAATTGCTCGGAGTCGGCTTCAACGGTTTTGCCTGAATATTGTCCCCAATTCGTCCAAGCTTCTCTACGGGTTCTGGTATGTAGAATTTTTTTGGGTTTGTGTTTGTTTTTTTCCCAATAGGATGGACTGCAAACAGGTCCTATGCGTTCCCTGCCAAGGGTGTGTGCATGATAGTTCGTGGGCCACGAAAAATCAGAACGGCGTATGGCTAGATGCACACTTTCGGAAGTGAGATCAATGGGGCCTCCGGCAGTAGATATGTGAATTTCAGTTTCGGGGAAGGACTCGTGGAATTGCTCCAGCCGCGGCATCAGCCAGCGCATGCTTAAAGAAGGCTCACACGACACGGAGATTCTCTGTCCGTTCTCGGCAATGCTCATCTGTTCGCTTACCTCCTCAAGTTCGTTCAATAGCCTGTCTACATGCTGAAATAGAAACCGTCCTTTGGCAGTCAGAAATATTGCCCGGTTTCGTCTGTGGAAAAGGTGCAGGCCGTAATATTCTTCAAGCTGTTTAACTGCTTTGCTGACCGCGCCATGGGTCAGGTTAAGTTCTCTGGCTGCCTTCGTAAAACTCAAGCAGGCAGCTGCAGCCCTAAAACTGACGAGTGGGCCTAACGGCGGAAGCTGTTTCATGTTATTCCTGTGAATTTAATTCACAATTAAGTTGAAAACTATTCGTTATTTATTTCATGAAAAATAATCTACTACAATATTTAAATTGATTCAGGAGAGGGCTTAGTATGAATTATTTTATCGATTCAAATTTATTGTTGGTAGGGATGGTTACTGTTTTGGCTGTGATCAGTCCGGGACCTGATTTTGCGATTATCGTTAGGAACGGACTTCGCTTCGGGCGGAAGTTGGGATTGGCGACCGCGAGTGGGATAGCCTGCGGTGTGATTGTGCATACGACATATATTCTATTGGGACTAGGCTATGTTGTGGATACTTTCAGCTGGGTTCTGGAGGCTATAAGGTACGCTGGTGCTGCATATTTGATATGGCTGGGAATCTCATCTTTTCTTCCCTCAGATAAAGTTGAGGAACTGAATGATGAGCAAAACAATGCAGCATGTTCAACACTCACGGCATTTCGAAATGGCTTCATATGCAACGTGTTGAATCCAAAAACAATATGCTTTTTTATGGCTTTGTTCACACAGGTTATAAATCCGGAAACACCAATCTCGGTTCAGATTGGCATCGGTGTGTTCGTTTCGTTAACTCACTTGTTGTGGTTTTCATTTGTAGTCTTCGTGTTGACTGCTCCCGGTCCGCTGAAGCTTTTTAACCGCTGTAAGCAGGGAATAGAGAAAGCTGTTGGAGTATGCATGCTGGGGTTGGGTGCCAAAATTGCCTTTGGCAGTTGATGGAAACAAATTTCCCGTATGCTGGACAGATCTTCACCTGAACGGTGCAGGATCAAAAAAAAGTCCCCGGCTCAGCAATGCTGAACCGGGGACTTTTTTATATTCTGGGAACTAAATTACTTAAGCCATCTTAGCCTGATCAATAACATACTCAATAGCTTCGTCCATATTGGATACATCGCCGGAGATCTGTGCTTTGAGCAGAGATTCGCGAATGATACCGACGCCGGGACCGGGTTTAAGTCCGGTGTGCTGCATGATTTCGTTACCGTTGAGGAACGGATCAAGAGCTTCTTCTGGAATGTCGGCACGTTCAAGCATTTTAACGTTGTGGTTGAATTCCTTGTAGGTGGTGTCGCGGGCTTTGATGTCTGCGCGAACCATCTCAATGAGGCGGGGATATTCATCCAACGCTTTGAACTTACGGATACCCTTGTCGGTGAGCATGAAGTGGAAACGCATGTGGTGGCGTACCAGATCGCAGATCAGGTCCACATCTTCCTGCGGGAAGTTGAGACGAGTCAGGATCTTTCTGGTCACTTTTGCGCCCACGCGATGATGTTGCAGGAACTGCCAGTTTCCGTCCACTTCTTCCGCAGTGTAGAGTTTACCCACATCGTGGAACATGCAGGCTACCACGCCGAACCAGTCGTAAGGCAGTTCTTCGGGGTAGAGGCGCATAACATCAAGGGTGTGGGTGAATACATCTTCGGTTTCACCGGTCTTGCTGTTCTTTACCTGAGTGAGGCGTGAGAGAGCGGCAAGTTCGGGAATCAGACCGTGCAGGAGCATGGTTTCGAAAAGCAGGGAAACGAAAACGTACATGTTTTCAGCTTCAACCTTGCGCCATTCGTCCATGATTTCCGGTACGGGTACGTAATCAAGAATACGCTTGCAGGAGCGGATAATCGCGATTTTTGTGTTGGTTTCAATGGGCAG
The DNA here is from genome assembly GCA_004923195.1 of Marinifilum sp. JC120. Classification (NCBI taxonomy): domain Bacteria; kingdom Pseudomonadati; phylum Bacteroidota; class Bacteroidia; order Marinilabiliales; family Marinifilaceae; genus Marinifilum; species Marinifilum sp. JC120. The sequence goes on from RDSB01000012.1 coordinate 73,169, forward strand.
GTTGTAGTTGGCTGCAAAACGCAACGCTCTGATGCCCATGAGGTAATCTTTTTTAAGGGTCTGGTCCGGGATGCCCAGCAAACGGACTTCACCGCTGCTCAGTTCAGCAAATCCTTCATAGGGATCTGCGGCCTTGGGAATGTAAGGGCAGGCCGCGGACATGGGGATCTGGTGCTGTTTTTCCAGAGCCTTGAGCAGTCTCGGAGTCATGCGTGAAACGCACTCTTCAGGATGGGAAGAGTTGCTGGTTTCAGAAGTGTAGAAATAAAAGGTGTTGCCACCTTCTTTCAGCACAGCGGTGACACCCTGTTGCTCTATTGTCTGAATATTGGGAAAAAGTTTGACCAGTCTTTTGAAATCAAGATCGGTGGAAATATCCAATTCGATTTCTTCACCTTTATCTTCGATGGTCAGTTTCTGAAGTCTTTCATTAATAATGTAAGCATCATAGCCATTACGCATGATGGTTTTACAAATTCCCACCGCGTCCTTGAAAGGTTCGCTCATTAAAATCTCCTTATCAAAAATAAACAGCCTGTCACCTTGGCAACAGATGTGGATCAACTATATAAATTTATTAGTTTTTACCTTGTCTCTACAGACTTATTCACTGTCTGTTAAAGAGGTCATACTATTTTTTTGCCACTAAGGAAATGGCTTATGACCCGTCCTTTCAAGGTTTGTCCACGGAATGGAGTGTTTTTTCCCTTGGAATGCATGTTCTTAGAGTTAAGCACCCATTCGTCACTGGGATCAAAGAGGAAGAAGTCAGCCGGATCACCTTTTTTGAAGCTGTTCAAGGGCAGATCGAATGTCTCGCAGGGGGCGGTGGTCCACATGCGGACAAATGTTTCAAAGGTAATCTTACCGTCAGCGACCAGTGACCATGTCAAAGATAAAGCTGAATCAAGCCCGGAAATGCCGCAGGGCGCGTTCATGAATTCCACTTCCTTTTCATGGGCCGCGTGGGGCGCATGGTCGGTGGCGAACATGTCGATGGTGCCGTCCTTGATACCTGCCAGCAGGGCTTCTACATCGTCGGCTGTGCGCAGGGGCGGGTTAACCTTGGTGTCCGAGTTGTAGCCGTGCAGAGCTTCTTCAGTAAGCAGCAGGTAATGGGGGCAGGTTTCAGCGGTAACTTTTACTCTGCGCTTCTTGGCCCAGGCAATCAAATCCACAGACTTGCGGCAGGAGATATGGGCCAGATGGATATGCATATCCAGATATTCTGCCATGAGCAGGTCACGGGCTACCTGTGCGGCCTCGGCTACATCCGGCTGTGCTCCAAGTCCCAGCACGGAGGATACTTCACCTTCGTTCACCCCTACGGCCGGAGCAAGATAAGGGTCTTCGCAATGGTCTATGATTGGCTTTCCGGTATCAGAGCCGTATTCCATGGCTCGGCGGAAAAGTTCGCTGTTCTTGATTGGGAGGCCGTCGTTGGAAAAGGCAGCGCATCCGGCTTCAGCCATTTCATGCATAGGCGAGAGTTCTTCTCCGGCCAGCCCTTTAGTTAGCGCGCCGATGGGAAAGAGCCTTGGTCCGCCTTCAGGAAAAGCGGTCTTGGCTCTACGCAGCATCTCGTCGGTAACCACGGCGTTGTCGTTGACCGGATCAGTGTTAGCCATGCACATGATGTTGGAGAAACCGCCGTGCACGGCAGCTTTCAGGCCGGACGCGATATCTTCCTTGTATTCAAAGCCGGGTTCGCGCAAATGGGTATGCACGTCAGTGAAGCTGGGCATGAGCAGCAACCCGCGGGCGGCAACTACTTCCGCGCCTTCATACATAGCATCGGAAGAGGGGATTACATCTAAAATTTTACCGTCTGCAACGAGGAGGTCGACCTCTTCGCCTTTCCAAACTGCCTTACGAATGACAAGTTCTGGATGGGACATATTGTAGTCTCCTAAAAAACAGAAATTTTATATTCAAAGCGGCGAAGCCCTATTAAAAAAGTTTGGGATTCTTAAACCCTTTTCAAAGGGTTTAAGCCGCCGGAGGCAAATTAACTTATTCTTAAAAGCGCGAAGCGCATCAACTACTTCTTCCGGGTCAGATACAAATATAAAAGTGCCATGCGGGTGGCGACACCACTTGCGACCTGATCGAGCACGAGGCTGGCTTCGCAGTCGGCCAGCTCAGAGTTGATTTCAACCCCGCGGTTCATGGGACCGGGATGCATGATCTTTACGTCCGGATTAGCAAGTTCAATCTGCTTGTGTCCGAGACCGAAGTAATTTGAATATTCGCGCAGATCAGGCAGCAGACCATCCTGCTGGCGTTCCAGCTGCAAACGAAGACACATGACCGCATCAACTCCTTTGCAGGCTTCGTTGATGTCTGTGTAGACCTCTGCGTCCCAGTTTTTGATGTATGGCGGCAGCAGGGTGCGTGGACCGCAGAAGCGGACTTTCGCGCCCATTTTATTCAGTAAGGTGAGGTTGGAACGGGCCACCCGGCTGTGGGCGATATCTCCAAGGATGAGCACGGTCTTGCCTTCAAGTGAACCCCATTCCTGATAAAGGGTGAAACCGTCCAGCAAAGCCTGAGTGGGGTGGGCATGACGGCCGTCCCCGGCATTGATGATGCTGCAATCGAGACGCTCGGCCAAAAATTGCGCCGCTCCGCTGGCCCAGTGGCGCAGAACGATGCCATCCGGGTTCATTGCCTGTAGGGTCAGGGCGGTATCCTTGAGAGTTTCGCCTTTGGTCAGACTGCTGGAGCTTTTGGCAAGGGAGAAGGTGTCGCAGGAGAGACGTTTCCCGGCCATATCAAAGGAGGTTTTGGTTCTTGTGCTCGGTTCGGCAAAAAAAAGGACCACACTATGGCCTTTTAAAGTAGGTACCTTTTTTACCGGACGGGAGTTGATTTCCTGAAAGTAAGTGGCAGTTTCAAAAACATGCTGCACTTCCTCTTTGCTGAGCTGGGTAACATCCAGCAAATCCTTATGTCGCCATTCCATAAGTGTTCCTCTTAAGTTGTGGTGCGAAAAAGTATTAAAACAAAAGATCTTCAAGATGGGCGGGAACCGCTGTGTAAACGGCTCGCTTACCCTTTTCTAAAGATCCGTATGAGTCATCTATTTTTAAGGCTTGCGCGCTGTTGCTGGTCACAAGTGCGAGCGCTTCAGCCGGGGACATGGAAATTTCAGTGTTTTTCAGCAGGTATTCCAGCTCGTTCCACATGGATAAATCATAATTGGAAGCAATGCTGTCCGTACCCAGACAAGTGTTTATACCAGATTTCAGAATCTTTTCCCACGGTGCACGGCCTTCGCCTATGTATGAATTGGACCGGGGGCAGAGGCAGACATTAACTTTGCGGTCGCGAAGAGTGCTGATATCGTTATCCGCAACCCGAACACAATGGACCGCAAGGGTCGATTCATCCAGCAGTCCAAGGGAATCCGCATACTCAACGGGTCGCAGTCCCTTGTTACCGCAATCGGCCAGAAGTCCAGCCCCTTTGAGCATTCCTGCGAATTCTCCGCTGCCATGGGCCACAATTTCATCTTCTTCCTCATTCTCCGCAAGGTGGATGGGGAAGGGCAGTCCGGCTGCGTCGTTGGCTTTCTTTACGGCTTGCAAAAGTTCAGCCCCGGTAGAGTAGAGGGAATGCCCGGACCCGGCAGCGCGTCCGTACTGGAATCTCTTTTGCGGGAAGAATTTAGCTTTTTCTTTGGGAGTTTGCACTCCTATGGCTTCGCAGCAAGCGTAAAAGCCCATGCCCAGCTCATCCATAATTCCGGCGACCTGCGCGCAGTTGCGGGTGGAGATGTCCACGCAAAAGCCCGTTCCCTCTGCACGCATTTGCTTAACCGCATTGCGGACCGCCTCAGTATCAAGATCGTAGAGGGGATTGGAAAGCAGGGATTTGATCCAATTGGTGAAACCCTGTCCTTGCACAGTCTTGCCTTTCAAGTGGGAAAGTTCAAGGTGGACATGTGCATTGATCAGGCCGGGGACTATGGTGACATCGCCGAGGTCTTCAACTTCCAGGGGCACTTCACCGGAAAAATCGTCTTTAAGCGCAGACCATGTTCCTGTTTCCAGAATCCGGTTTCCGTCATGAATAAGTCCGAAATCTTCGATAATCGAATTTTCATCGGGGGCCATTGTTAGGGCTCTCGCCGCTCTTATGCATTTTTTCATGGGCAAAAAAATACCGGACCATCAAGGTCCGGTAAGGATATTTATTTTTTAGCGTTGGGATCTTCAAAGAAGACGTAATTTGTAGAGTAGTCGCTGAATTCAAAGTAGACTTTATTTTCACCGGGGTCTGCTTTGCCGTTCAGGTTGGCATCAAGAATGCCGTAACCGAATCGGTATGGTCGCTGAGCTCTTTCCTTGGTGCCGGAAGCAGTGGAAAGCTTATCAATTTTAATGAATCGTTTGATCAGCTTGCCGCCGGAATAAATTTCAAGAACCCCGTCTACCCCGGTCCAGTTCTGGAGGGAACGACCAATGCGGTTCTGGGTTTCCTGAGTGCATGCGCTGAAGACAGCGAGAGAAAAAAGCAGGATGAATGTAAGGATCAGGCTGTTCTTTTTCATTTGGTCCTCCGAGGGGGTTGCTGTAATCAGGTCAAACGTGCAATTCATACATGTTTTTTTCAAGAAAGCAAAGCAGTGCGACTGTAATCATTCTGCTGCCGGAAGCCACAAATAATGGAATCCGGCTTTGGGCGGCATGAGGTTTCCGGCATCAATATTAATCAGGGCCGGAGAGAAAGCCTGTGATGATGCAGAGTTGTAGAGCGTGTCGTTGGGGTAGCTTTTGCGTTTATAAGTAATTACCCGTGAATCTTCATCAATCCCGGCCAGCTTGCAGGCTTCTTTTACAGCGTCAGGAAGATAGCCGAGGCTGTCCACCAGTCCGGCTTTCTTTGCGCCCTTGGCACTGAAGACCTGTGCGGTAAAGATTGTTTGTAATTTTTCATCAGATATGGAGCGGTGTTTCTTGACCAACCCCTGAAAGCGGTCTGCGTAATCTTTTATGATCTCATCGATGATTTTCTTCTGCTCCGGGGTGTCCGGTTTGAAGGGGAAGCCCATATCTTTGTTGCGGCCGGACTTGGAGACTTCAACTGTTACGCCGATTTTATCCATGAGTCCGTCCACTTTCGGACGGATGAAGATAACCCCGATGGACCCGGTCAGAGTGGTCGGATGGGCCATGATGTGATCAGCAGGAAGGCTTACGTAGTAGCCGCCGGAAGCAGCCACATCCATCATGTTCACGACAACCTTGGCTCCGGTTTTTTCTTTGAAGCGCAGGATTTCATTGTAGAGGATGTCGCTGGCAGTAACTGATCCGCCGGGAGAATTCACCTTAAGCACAAGAGCTTTGATGTCGTCGTCCTCGGCAGCAAGTCTGAGCCGTGAGGATACTTCCTGCACCAGACTGGGTGAACTGCCCAGCAGCCCACGTTTGCCTTCATCGGAAATGGTTCCGTCAATGGAGATCACGAGAACCTTATACTCTCCTTCGCCCTGCAATTTTTTTTCAAGCAGGGGATCAGTGCCATCCGGGAAAAGGTTCATCTTAGGCTGGCAACCGCAAAGGGCGATTGAACCGAGTATGAATAAGGTCAGTAATATTTTTTTCATGGCGAAGCTCCTTGTTAGGCGGAAAGTAGCAGATGGGGTGGTTTAAATAAAGGGTGCGTGGCGGCCACTTTCCGTATCTTAATATCAATGGCTTATATCTAGACAAGTCAAATCGCGTGTATTACATTATGTTATACATAGGAGGATATATGCCATCTTTAGTAAGTACCCGTTTTGACGACGCGACCTTAGAGCGACTTGATGAGGCCGCTGGAGTCCTTGGAAATAGCCGTTCCGGCGTGATCAAGGATGCGGTCAGACATTATCTTGAATATATTACTTGGTATTCAGCAGAAGTGCAGAAGGGCATTGATGCTGCGGATGCAGGCAAGGTTATTTCACACGAGGAGTTAGGAGAGAAGTTGAAGGAGTTCGGCGTTGAGCTTGATTAAATGGACGGAGCCAGCAGAAGATGACCTGTTTGAACTTATGGCTTATTTTGACCAGAAGCTGGAACCGGATGTGGGGAGGATGTTGGTTGGGAAAATATATGGTTCAACAAAGATTCTAGCAACTTTTCCGCAAGCTGGACGGCAAAGTATTTTGAAAGGTGCACGAGAGCTTGTAATTCCTCATATTCCTTATTTTCTTGTTTACCGTATTTTTCCCGACAAAGTTGAAATTTTGAGGGTCATGCACACCTCGAAGCTTTGGACCGGGGTTTTGAAATAAAGGGTGCTTTCACACCCTTTAATTTTACCGCTCATACATCGCCAGTTTAATCCCGAAAGCCACAAATACCGACCCCAGTGCGCGGTCCAGCCAGACCTGTAGTTTTCTGCTTTCACGCAATCTTCCGGTAATGCGGTCCCCGGCATAGATCAGGGGCGGCTCAATGAGTGCGGCCATTACTATGATCAGGGTGCCGTGAAACATGAGCTGAGCCCAGACCGGACCGGCTCCCTCCACTATAAACTGCGGCAGGAAGGCCAGAAAGAATGTGGCAACCTTGGGATTGAGGATGTCGATGAACATACCTTGCTTGAAGATGGCGGCAGAGCTGAGTTGTGTGGATTTTTTTTGGATATCAAGTGTACTTCCTTTTGAACGGAAGGCATCGATTGCCAGCCAGAATAGATAAATTACCCCAACCCATTTCACTACTCCGAAAGCGGTGGCTGATGCTGCCACAATGGCGGATAGTCCAAGTGCGGCCAGTAGTACGTGGACAAAGGCTCCGGACCAGATTCCGAACATGGCGGCAAATCCGGCTTTTTTTCCTCCGGTCACGGTATGGCTGAGAATGAAGGCCATGTCCGGTCCCGGTGCAATGTTGAGGAGCAGGGCGGCTAAAAGAAAGGTTGTCCAATGGGCAAGATCGTATTCAAACATGGTTGAACCTCGGTAAGTTAGAAATGCAGAAAAGCACGGCACAAAAATGTGACGTGTAGCTTTGATCAAGGTTCTGTTTTGGCGCGGGAAACAGGATTGCTGTTTCAGGTGAAACAGCTGAAAGGAAGGCTGATTATATTTCCAACCGTAAAGAAAAGCAAATGGCAGAATGCGATTCTCATTTGGAGAAAACCCGGTCCACTCGCAACTTAAACAAGGGACCGGGTTTGAAAAGGCTGCCGCTTCACTTTTGGCGAAGCGGCAAAAGATGTATACCCGAATACTACCATTACACCCTCAAAATAAATCCATATCTATTTTGAGAAACAAATTCATATTAATGAATTTGATGTGCGCAACTCTAGCGAGACATGCGTGCAAGCTGTCTGCGGTATTCAGGGGAGATTTCAAGACGTTCAATGTGGCGCAGGTCCACAAGAGAACTTCTCATCTGTGCGCGGTTGGTTTCGCGGATAGCTGCCACGGTCCAGACCGGGAGCCAGAGACCGAGAGTTGCGATGGTCAGCACAGCGTGCATGCTGTGGTTTACTTCGCCGCTATTACGTGCTGCGCGGGTAGCTGCCCAAGCCTTGATGGTTCCGATTGCGTACATTTTATATTCCTCCAAAAAAATTTGGTTCAATTGCGTTGTTCACAATTCCCACCTATGCCCGCCCCCACAGCAAGTCAACAGTTGGCAATGTAAAACTTAAAAATACATAGCAAATAATGTTCACCATCTTTTGCGGATTAATAATACTTAAAAAACAGTGTTTTGTGTTTGTTTAGACAAGCTCTGGAGGGTGAAGTGTCGGGATTCAGACAGCGTTGATTTTAAAATCAATGCGTTGGTGAAAAATTTCCCAAGCATGTCCTGTGGGTACACGCTTTTACAAAAACGGAACAAGTGTTGAATTGGTATATAATTGAAATATAATAACTAATTTTTAAAATAAGCAAAAAAATGTCAATTTTGTAAAATCTCGGACAAGCTGGCGAATAGCCGGGAAAAGGGGAAAACGATTATCCTGCACTGTTTGTTTTAATGTAAAGATATAGATGCTAATGCAGTTATGATGTGTTGATGATGTTGTATTGATATATGCAACATTGATTATTGGAAAGTTGCATTAAAGATACACAAGAGCTGCTTTCGCTAAAAGATGAAACTGATTTTGTCGAATGAAATTCATGTTTTTAAATAAAAGGCCGATTTTTAGATAGGTGAAACTAGATTGTGCTGAATAAAATTCAGGTGTTTTTTCGAAGATATCTTATTCTTGTTTAAATATTAAGCGCAGTAGGATCATTTATGGTTGTCTTTGATCTAAACATTCCCTCAACCCCGGCCAGTTTTGGCAGTCCGGTAATCCTCTCATCCATTTCAAAGCGGGGCGAGAAGGGAACAGACTTTTTAAGGGCATTTTTCCAGTTGTTGTCTTCCTTAGCAAGGCCGATGTTAGTGGCCCCGATGGGGTCAAAATCAAGAGCGACAGCATTTTGCGGGGAACTAAGCATGTCCATCACGACCCTGTATGAATAGTCGATGATGGAGCGCAGATAGGCTTGGCGGAAGGCCGGGACTACCTTTTTAGAAATATTCAGGGATTTGCTCACAGCTTTGTATTCCAGCAGGGCGATGGTTTGGTGGAAGACCTTTTTCTTGAACAGGAAGCTGTATTTCTTTGCGTCCATGTGTTTGCGCAGGTTGAAGTCAGCATCGAGATTGGCCGTGCGGAAAAGACGGGCGGCTTCCTGCGCGGACCATGCTACCTGATCGTCAGCCAGCATTTCTATATATACATGGCTGAGCCTGCCCCCGGACCGAGCCTGTTGCATAAGGTTTGGTACGTAGTAGTTGTGGGCGATGATGTCCGCTGCCAGATGGGAGAGGTAACCCAGCGAGTACGCTTTCAGGTGTTCGTCGTCAGATTCGTCGAGCAGGTTGAATCCGGTCTGCCAGTTGTGGCTGTGCAGCCGCTTGGCTTTACTGCCCTTACCGATGAAGATATCCGCACTCAGACAGCCGTATAGGTATATAGCTGAATTTGAGAGCAGTAGTTTAGCCATCATATCAGGAAGCATCCCGGTATTGGAAAGTACCGCGTTGCCGATGGCCATATGCACTCCCGGACCCCATGCAAAGCAGGTTGCTGCAAAGCCGAGTACCAGAAGAACGGTGAAGAATAAAATTTTAATAACTTTTACCATACCTATAAAATAAGCCCCGCTCTGTGTGAGGTCAATGCATTCCGTTTAAAGTAGCGGAGCCACCAGTCTTGCGGCTCCTTCCACAGTATCGCGGACCATTCCCACTGGAACTGTCCCTTCGGTGCTTATATCGATAAGTCCTTGAACCCAGTCGTTTACGGGTTTTATGTCCGCTTCAGAGTATGAGAACATGACGATTTCATAGTTAAGGAACAAGCTGCGCATATCCATGTTTGCAGAACCCACAACCGCCAGCCTGTCATCAACAACAATGACCTTGGCATGGACCATGTGCGGGTATTTGACCACCCGCCCACCGCATTGCTCCAGTTCTCGCAGATGGGTTCCGCGGGCAAGGTCGGCCAGTTTATGATTGGATTTTGCCGGGACTACAACCCGTAGGTCCACCCCGCGCAGGGCTGCCAGACGCAGGGCCTGTGCCAAAGCTTCATCCGGTACATAGTAGGGAGTGACAATCCAGAGCCTTTTTTCCGCGGTAAATGCAGCGGTGAGCAGGGCGTCATGGACCGGGTCGCGGGGCACGTCAGGTCCTGAAGGAACAACCTGCATGACTCCGTCTCCGCTTACGGCAGAACCCTTGGTGCAGGGCGGGATGATGTTTACCTTTTCGCCGGAGGCAAAGAGCCAGTCCGATTGGAAAACTTCAATATAGTGGCGCACCGCAGGTCCTTGCAGCACAAAGGAAAGGTCGGTCCAGCGTTCCGGGCAAGGGTCGGGGCCGATGTATTCATTGGCAATATTAGTTCCGCCTGCCAGCACATAGGTCTGGTCGGCAATGGCTATTTTGCGGTGGTTGCGCAGGTTGCTGTTGCCATGAAAAGGGGCACGGAGCAGAGGCATGAAGTAGGCCACCTTGCCGCCGTTATCGAGCAGTTTTTTCAGGAAGCGGCGGGAGGTAAACAAGGAGCCGATGTCGTCCAGCAGCAAGCGTACGGTTACTCCTGAAGCGGCCTTACGGGCCAGTCTTGCCACAATATCCTTGCCTACTTCATCCCGTGAAAGGATGAAGGTGGTGATCAGGATCTGGTGTTCGGCATTTTCAATGAGCTTGACCAGTTCATTGTAAATATCGATGCCTGTGGGGCAGAGACGGACCTTGTTGCCGCTAGTTGCTCCGGGGATACCGTATTCGCGGAGCATGGTATCAATGGGGTCGGCTTCTTCCTGCGGGATGGTTTCCTGTACTTCCAGATGGATGTCCGCTTTGGTATGGGCATCACGTTTTAGTTTGCGTCCCCCGAATATGAGGTAAAAGGGTACCCCCACATAGGGCACAAAGAAAATTGCCAGCAACCAGGCAAAGGCCGCTGATGAGGTGCGCTGTTTGCGCAGGATGGACATTACCAGAATTGCAGCCAGTAAAAAGCCGCCTACGACCGCGAGGTGCCCGAATAAGAGATTCCATTCCATGTCTGTTCCTGAAGTGCTGGTTTGATCATTGATTATCGGGCCTTGTCCTAGCCCGAAGCCAGCTTAGCAGTATTTGAGATGTGACGTAAGGGATTTAAATGGCATTGGAAAAATAATCGTTACTGTATGTTCAAAAGTTTATGCCCTTAACGCTTTCTTTTTGGTATTCTTAAGATAAATCCTTGGCGTATTGTTCTTTATAATGATCTAATATATGATAATTACTGTAGCCGCTGATTTTTGTTACTGTGCAGGAAGTTGATTTGTCGGATGCTTTGAGGTCAGTTTCAGAGCTGTTGTTTGTGAGTTTATATTTCTCGCCCGGAAAAAGGGTAATATCGAGGGAGTTTTTTTAATGGGGTCCAGCAGTCCTAATATCAAGTCCTTTTACAAGGGGCAGGAAATTTTCAAGGAAGGGCAGGAGAGTTCCGTAGCCTATATGATCAAAAAGGGTGCGGTAAACATCTACAAAGTCCAGAATAATGAAAAGATCATCCTTGCCCGTCTGGGAGAGGGCGAAATTTTCGGTGAAATGGGTATCATTTCCAAAGGTGCCCGTTCCGCAAATGCCGAAGCCGCCGAGTACTGTGACCTCGTCATTCTTACTGACCAGATTATTCTCAAGCTTTTGGATCAATGTCCACGTACTGTCCAGTACATGACCCGTCTGCTGGTCAAGCGGCTGCATCGTACCGGGGAGATGATTTCTTCCAAGGGACACCGCAGCAATTTTACAAGTATCTGCAATATCCTCGATCTTGCCTACCGCACCCACGCCAGTATGGACCGGGAGCAGGCCAGAAAAGAACGCAATCATGATCTGGGCCTTGATTACACCAAACTCTGCAAGACCATCCGCAGCATCATCCTTGTTTCCCAGAGTGAAATCGATGCGGTTATCAACAAGCTTAAGAGCCTGAAGATCATTGACGCCATTGATTTGCGTACAGGCAAGGCTTTTCCCGACCGTTTTATTCAGCTTTCAGACCCGGATAGCTTTTTAGAGGTTGCCAATAATTTGTTCAGGGAATTGCAGCAGAATGCCTATACCCCCACATCTGAATTACAGATTGTGGATATTTACGAAATTTCCCAGATGTTGGAGAGCGATCCCAAGATCATCTACAAAAAAATCGCACAGGAAGATTTTCCGGAAACCATGTTCATGTTCGACCGTAACAAGGTCAGTGACTGGGCTTCAGAAAAAGAGCCGGACTACTTCAGCAAAGTCAAGAAAAAGAAGAAGGCCATTGAAGAGCTGGAAGACATTGAAGACATCGTCTACGTGGACAATGCGACACTCAAGGAAGTGTTCACCCGTCTGGGCTATCATAAGCTGGGCGTTTTGATGAGCATTGCCGAGGATGATGCCCGCAAGAAGATTCTGGCCAACCTTGCCAAGAAGATCGCTAAGATCGTGCAGGACGAAATCCGCGATAATGTGGATGAGACTGAGGCTGAAGACGTGCTCACCGAACTTTTCGAAATGGTGCGTGATATCAAAGGAGGGGATAAGAAGTGAATATAGCCACCATAATCGGTATATTCTTCGGTATTGCCATCCTCATGGTTGCTACCTACACCTCCACCGATTCCGTGGGCGTGTTTATCAATATTCCCGGTATTGCCATTGTAGGCGGAGGCACCATCGCCTCCACCTTTATCTGTTACCCGTTGCGCGAAGTAATGCGCGTGCTCGGTGTTTTCATGATGGCCATGGGTGCTGACGAACTGCCTCTTGAAAACTACATCAATGTTATCGTCAACCTTTCCAAGGATGTATCCTCCAAAGGCGAGGAACACCTCGAAGGCAGCCTTAAGAATATTGAAAACGATTTCTTGCGCGAAGGGTTGCAGATGCTTGTGGATGGTTATTCCAAAGAGGAGATCAAAGAGATTCTCGATAACCGCATTCAGCAGTATCACGAACAGGAATACAGTGCCGCCGGAATTTACCGGACCATGTCCACCTTGTCTCCGGCCTTCGGTATTATCGGGACCCTGATCGGTCTCATCGCCATGATGCAGGGTATGGGCGCAGATATTGCGGCCATTGGTCCGGCCATGGCTACAGCCCTGACAACCACTCTTTACGGCGCGCTTTTCGCCAATATGCTTTTTATGCCCATCGCCATTAAAGTGGAAAAGAGAATTGACGAGATTACTCTGCTTATGCGGGTTATCCGTGACGGTATTCTGTTCATCAAGGACAAGACCCCGTCCGCTATCGTCATGGATAAGCTTAAGGGCTACCTGCCCCCGCGCAAGTGGGCCACAGTTAAGGCTAAGAAGTAGGCGGTTTAAATTATGTCGGATGATTTCAGCCTGAAAAAGCCTGCACAGGGCGGAGAAGAGGGTGGTTGGGCCCTGACTCTTGCAGATATGATGACTCTGCTGCTCTGCTTCTTTGTGCTTTTGCTGGCTATCGCCGATGTTGATCAGAACAAATACAAAGATGTTTCAGATTCGCTGGCTTCAGCCATGGGCGTGCCTGTGCCTCCGAAAGGAGAGGCGGATACTTTTGAAGGTGCCCCGGTTGCCCGTAGGGTGATCAGTGATCATCAACGCAATATTTTTGAAATGCAGCTTGAAATGGCCCGACTGGTGGGCCGTGAATCAGATGCCCTGAAAATCAAGATGCGGCCCGATTCCGTAGCCATCGTGCTCAAGGGCGGTTTCTTTTTTCCCAGCGGCAAAGCTGATCTGACCAAGGGTGCCAAAAGGGTTCTTTCCAAAATAGCACCTTCCCTCGCCAAATCGCCCTATGATGTGGTTATTGAGGGGCATTCAGACAATATCCCTATGAAATCAAGACAGTTCCCTTCCAACTGGGAGCTTTCCTCCGCCCGTGCCAGTGCAGTTGCCCGCTATCTGCTTAACAACGGGTTCAGCAAGTCCCGCATCAAAGTGCTGGGTATGGCTGATACCGCACCCGCTTATCCCAACATAGATAAAAACGGCAAAGCTATCCCTGCCAACCAGAAGCGTAACCGCCGCGTGGTGTTGTTGGTTTATCCTGCTAAGAAGAAGTAGGGCCACCCCTCAAGTTACCCCCTAAGTCTCCCCCCCATGATGAGGCGTTGATTTAAGTTGATTTGGGTGAAATGAGCCGTGTTCAATTTCAGAATTTATGTTTTGTAATTCACACAAAAAAACGGGTCAGTTGAAATCAACTGACCCGTTTTTTAATATCCAAGGTATTTTGTCTCTTTACTCTTTCTCCACAACTTCCCGTATCTGGTAAGTCTTGGTCCCCATTACGGCGTCATAGGTGTTTGCAAGCGATTCAAGGATGAACCCTGTAGACATGAAGCCTAGCGAACTGAGGTAGAGCAGGATGCAGCCCATGAATGGCGGGCGGGTTCCCATGTGGACCCCGAAGAAAACTTTTTCGTAGAGCAGCCAGACCATTACCAGCGAGGCGAGCATGAACATGAGCAGGCTGATGCGTCCGAAAAGATAGATGGGGCGCTGCTTGAATGAGGACTGAAACCAGAGCATGACGATGTCGAAAAGCACATCGATGGACCGGGCCAGACCGTAGTGGCTTTCCCCGGCAAAGCGCGGGGGCGCGGAAATAGGTACTTCAGAAACTGAACCGCCCATGCCGTAAACCAGTGCTGGAACGAGCCTGTGCTGACCTTCACGCAGGGTCATGGATCGGGCCAGCTTGCCTTTGAGTACGGAAAGACCGCCCATATCCTTAACCTGACAGCCGCTGGTTGCGCGCATGAGGTAGTTGGCAATTTTACTGGGCAGTTTGCGTTTGATCATGGATTCGCCGCGATTGGTGCGGCAACCGGAGACAAGGTCGTAACCTTTGCGAATCTCTTCAATTAGAGACGGAACTTCTTCAGGCTTGTGCTGAAGGTCTCCATCCATGATAACTACGTAGCATCCTTTGCTTTCCTGTACTCCAGCGTAGATTGCGGTACATTGCCCACGGTTGCGGGCCAGCATGATGCCCTTAAGATTGGGGTCATCTGCGGCAAGCTCACGGATAATGGATTCTGTGCTGTCGGTGGAGCCGTCATTAACCAGCAGGATTTCGTAGGTGGTATTCATTCCCTGCAATGCTGCGCTAATACGCTTATGGAATTCACGCACGCAGCCTTCTTCGTTGTGCATAGGAGTGACGATGCTGACTTCTATCTCTCTTTTACATTCTTCAGCTTCTAGCATTATTTAATCTCTCCGCTACGGGGATCAATCTGCCCGTAGTTCACGGGGGTAGCCCCCAGTTCTTTAAATATATTAAGCCATTCCTTGTGCAACAGGGACTCAGATTCTTCCTTCCACTGCGTTTCAACCCGCATAGGACCGAATTCGGACGGCAGGGGGCCGTCTCCTTCCTGCGGAAGACCGGGATGGCAGACAATTTCTACTATTTCAGGCCGATATAGTTCGACATATTTCTTAAAAAGATGCGGGTCCAAATTTTCCTTCT
The DNA here is from genome assembly GCA_004923195.1 of Marinifilum sp. JC120. Lineage (NCBI taxonomy): Bacteria > Pseudomonadati > Bacteroidota > Bacteroidia > Marinilabiliales > Marinifilaceae > Marinifilum > Marinifilum sp. JC120. Next base: position 88,201 of record RDSB01000012.1, read on the forward strand.
GGTCACCAATTCCCCAGACGCAATCAGCCGAACGCGGCTCTTTGCCGGGAAAGCTTGCACCAAGGCAGAGCTGTAAAAAACGGGTACGCAGCATGCCCTTATCAAAGCGGCTGGGGGGAGTGTGCTCGAATGGACGGCGTATCCATTTGATCCCGTACTTGCGCGCAATTCTGCCTGCCAGATTGTATAGTCCGGGCCAAGCGTGGATATGCTTTTCGCTGTCAAAATGGGTCAAGCGGATTTTGTGGTCGAGCAGGTATTCCACCTGTGCGGACCATTCTTTTTCCACCTCGGAAAGCTTGATGCGTCCGGTTACGTAACGCAGCAGCAGGGATGTGTAGTTGCCGAAAAGCAGCCCGTCATCATCCACAAGGCTGGGGATGTGGTCCGGGTTGGAGATGGGTTTGCCGCGCAGCAAATTCAGGTGCGCACCAAGTCCCAGTCCTTCGTGCTTGTCTTGCAAAAGCACGGACTCAGATAAATCCGGCCCGTTGGCAAGGGTGGTGGACGAGGTCACAACCCCGTGTCCGTCTTTAGATTGGGCAAGCTGGTCCACTGCCCGGCGCACAGCCGGATGCAGCCCGAGATCATCCACATTAATTACAACTAGCATCATACCTCCGGTTTCAGACCCGGCAGTTTAAATGCATGTGGCACGAAGGTAAAGTAAAATGGTGCGGCAATGCGCGAGATCAGCCGAAACCGCTGATTTTGGCTTCGGAGCGGATTAGATTAATGGCGATTTCACCGATGGTAGGGCGATAGGTACCGGCCCGGATCTGGTCGCGGAGTTTGGTGAGCTTTTCCTGCCGTTCAGTAGAGTCTTCTTCATTGAAAGAAGCAGCCTGCTCTTCAGGCGTAAGCGTGCAGGACAGCATGAGGCTGTCTATATCAGTCTTGTCGAAAGTCATCTCCCCTCCCGGAGTGGTTTTCCAACTTATACTGTCTATGGTTTCTGTGTGTGGTTAATAATCCTATCGTCCGTTTGCGGTAGAAATTTAGTGTTGAACTGTTAAATATGTGTTTTAAACTGTGTTTATGTAACATCTTGTAATGTTAGGTGTTTTCTTTGGTGTCCAAACCTGCTTTTTAGCAAAGTTGCTGTAAGTTTTGATTTAATTTAGTCTGGTCCCACTGCGTAAAATTATCTCTCTTCATGGGCACAGCCTGTACTAATCTTCTAAACACTTTCCAGAAAATGAATGCTGATATATTAGGATATTTTGCTGCCGGGGCTGCCTTGGGGCTCGGTGCAGGAATGACTCCCGGACCTTTGTTAACCCTTGTTTTGAGTCAGACCATGGCCCACGGATCAAAAGAGGGGATCAAGGTGGCTTTTGCCCCTTTGCTTACAGACCTGCCTATTCTTTGTGTCTGCTTGCTGGCAATGTCATGGATAAACACCCATCCTATGTTTATGGGGGTAATTTCATTTGCCGGAGCGGTTGTCGTTACACTTTTCGGAATCGATTGTTTCAAGACAAAGGCGATTACCCTGCCGGGAATTGAGGTCAATCCCGGTTCGCTGAAGAAAGGCATACTGACCAACTACATGAATCCCCACGTATATATATTCTGGGCCACTGTGGGGGCTCCAACGGTCCTTGGAGCCGGTAAGTATGGAGTTTCAGGTCCGATTTTGTTTTTGGGAGGTTTTTACGGATGTATAATAGGGGCTAAAATTGTGATTGCTTGTCTTGCCGGGAAGTTTAAATCCCTGCTTTCCAGTCGAGGCTACCTGATTGTCATGCGTTTCCTCGGATTGGCTCTTTTGGTTTTTGCTGCCTTCCTGATTCGGGACGGGTATAATTTTTTTACATCCTGATTCCCGGCTGCTTAGAAATAAATAAAGCGGCGGTACCGTAATTATACGGTACCGCCGCATTTCTTATAAATTAGGTTATAGCCATCTTACAATACATCCACCAGATCCAGATCAAGACCGGATTCTTCCATGGCTTTTTTGCTGCCGATCACCACTACATCGCCGTTATCGGCTACTGACTTGGCTGCTGCTCCGAAATTGCGGAAATCCTGTTCACTGCAACCGAGCACCTGATCACGAATAGTCTGCCTGAAAGCAGCATCTTCACCGCTGAGGTGGCGCACCATGGAGGTGAAGCCCTTGGCATCGGGAAGCATGTAGTTGTCGATTTCCCCGATCCCGCCGAGTACAGCTTTTTCCAGCTCATCACTGTTCACTTCGAGAGTGTTCAGATACTCGGCAACCCCGTCATAGGTGTCGAGAGTACGGGTCAGATTGGGGTCACGGTAGGAAACAAAACTCAGGCTGCCGGAAGAACGGTCAAACATGGAGAAAGAGCCGTAAGCCCCGCCCTGTACGCGGACCTTATCCCAGAGATATCCGGTACGCAAATAACGGCTGATTACGTGCGCCGCGCCGGAATATTCATAGCCATGCTCATAAACATTAGCACCCTTGGCAACATAGTTGACCTGCGCGGGAATGCACAAACCTTCAGCTTTTGAAAAAGAACTGCGTTGGCGCTGGGCAACGGTTTTGTTGCCAGCAGGTAGGGTTCCAAGCATATCCGCAATGGAATTTTCAACGGAACCGAAGGTCTTGCCGTCAAGAGTCACGTTGGTGAGCAGGTTGGCCTGATTGAGGATGGTGGCGCGGATTTCTTCAAGATCAGCAACCACGGAATCAAAATCATTATCCATACGCTGGACCAGTTCACGCAGGAACTCAAGCCCGGAAATACCGTTCATAAGCTCGTTGATGTATCCGGCTTCGTTGAAGCGGGCTTTCATGCGCGTGGCAGCCATAATGTGCCCGGATGGAACAAGAGCCTGCTCCTTGCGGGCCTTGGATTCAAGTACCAACTGGCGGATGCGTTCCTTGTTGTCGAGGGATGCTTCGCGCAGCAGTTCACCCATGATGGAAAGCAGGTCGGCACTGCGCTCGGCTGTGGCCTTACCGCGCAGTACAAAGCGGGTGTAACTTTCGTCCATGCCATGCTTGGAGTTGACGATGGAGGAGGGGGAAACTCCGCCGGTCTTGGCAGCCATGCGTCTGGTCATGGTCACAAAGTCGGTGGATTTTGTTCCGGTCTGGACCAATGCCCGTCCGAACAGCGGCAGGTAAGGAAGCAGCCTGTCTTCCAGTCCTGCAAAATCAAAGGCGAGGTCAAGGTAGACAATTCCGTTGGTGTCCAGATCGTGGAAAAGCATTTCGCCTTTTTCTTCGCTGACGATTTCCTTACCTTCTTTATCGAGATCGGAAACCTTGAGCCGGGGGATGGTGTCCAGTGCTTCAGGAGCGTCATGGGCTTCCTGCTCCTTCTGGAGTTCTTCGGCCTTGGCGACCACGGCTTTGTATTCGGTCTCGTCCATATCTGCGCGGGCAGCGGCGAGCTTGTCTTTTTCTCTTTCCTCGCGTTCGGGTCCTACTTTGCTGTCCGGGGTGAGCAGTACGGATGAACGGTAATTATTGTTCAGGAAAATCTCTTCCATGATCGGTTCGAAAATCTTTTCCCCTTTTTCAATGCGGGCTTTGAGATCAGCCAGCGGCTGTTCGTAACGTACATATTCAAGAGGGTGTTCATCATAAAGCCACGAAGTAAGGGAAGTGATCATCACTGAAAGGCCGCGCGGGTAGGAACCGGTGTTGTTCTCACGCAGCTGAAATTCAATGGTGTTCAGGGCTGCATCAATGTCTTCACGGGCAATGCCTTTTGCAGCGAGGTCTTTCAGAGTGCTGAAGACCAGTTCTTCAACCTTGGGTGCATCTTCAGCTTCAATGCCTTTGAGTCCGGTGGAGAAGTAGAGCTGACGTAGTTCGTTTTCCAGCCCGACCCCGGCCATATCTTCACCAAGCCCGGAATCATTGAGGGCTTTGCGTAGAGGAGAGGAGGGCAGTCCGATAAGGATCTGTTCCAGTACGCTCAATTCAAGGTCGGCCATGGAATCACGGCCCCGGCTGATACCGAAGTTGAGAGTGAACATGGCTTTCTGGTTGCCGTCATCGGAAGCAGCGTATTGCTTTTCAACTACAACCGGGACTTCGAAAGGAGTCTGCACTCCGACCTCAGATTTGGGATCAATCTTATTAAACTGGCAAAAGTATTCGTCCAGCATGGCCAGACGGTGCTGCGGATCATCATCTCCGTAGAAAAAAGCGTAAGCGTTAGAGGGATGGTAGTACTTATCGTGAAAATCCATGAACTCGTCAAAGGTAAGATCGGGGATCACTTCCGGGTTACCGCCGGAATCAAGACCGTAAGTGATATCCGGGAACAGGGAGTGCTGAGTGGCCTCGTAAAGCAGGCTGTCCGGGGAAGAATAGGCCCCTTTCATTTCATTAAATACTACTCCCTTGTAGCTCAGGGTGCCGTCTTCTTCAGGCACGTAATGCCAGCCTTCCTGCATGAGAGTGTTGGGGGTCAGGTTAGGGAAGAAAACCGCATCAAGATAAACTCCCACAAGGTTGCGGAAATCCTGCTCATTGGGGCTGGCTACCGGATAAACTGTCTTGTCCGGATAGGTCATGGCATTGAGGAAGGTCTGCAAGGAGCATTTCAAAAGCTCAACAAAAGGTTCCTTAACGGGATATTTTTTTGATCCGCAAAGTACGGAATGTTCTAGAATGTGCGGCAACCCGGTGCTATTCTCCGGGGGAGTGCGGAAGCTGATACCGAAGGTCTTGTTTTCATCATTATTTATTACGGACAGAACCCGCCCGCCGGTTTTTTCATGTTCGTAGATAACGGCCTCGCCGTTAAGTTCATTAAGATATTCGCGTGATATTTCTCTGAAGCCATGTGAATTGGTCATTTATATCTCCATAAGTTTGATGATCAACGGAAATTACCTAAAAACTTTTCCCTTGGCAACGAACTAAACATTGTTTTTAAAGAGCGATGAGTACATGAAATCAGTCCGTTGAAAACTAAACAATAAAGATTACGATTACTGTTGACAGTAGAAAAAGATTTTCATACTCTGCTTTCAACAGATGAGAAAAAAATGTTATCAAAATACTGATTCTGAATTTAACCTACATAGGAGATAGAAAATGAGCTGCACAGAAGTTTTTGAAGAAGTCATAAGCACAGCATCCATCGGCGAAACTGTTCCTGACTTTACCATGGAAGCATATGATCCCGAGGATTGCGGTTTTACCGAGGTGAAATTTGAAGAAGTACGCAAAGCTGGCAAGTGGCTGGTGCTTTTCTTTTACCCGGCTGACTTTACTTTTGTCTGCCCCACAGAACTTGCCGACCTCGCGGATAAGCATGCTGAGCTGGAAAAGCTGGGTTGCGAAGTGGTCTCCGTTTCAACCGATACAAAGTTTACCCATCTGGCATGGAAAAATGATGAAAGGTTGCTCCAGAATGTGAAGTTCAAGATGGCAGCAGATCCTACCGGAGAAGTCTCTGATTTCTTCGGAGTGTATGACCATAATACCGGTCTGGCCCTGCGCGGAACTTTTGTCATCAACCCAGACGGCATGCTGGTTTCCTCTGAAATCAACTTCTATAATGTGGGCCGTAACGCAGAAGAATTGCTGCGTAAGATCGAAGCCAACGTATATCTCAAGGATCATCCGGAAGAAGCCTGCCCCGCAAAGTGGACTCCCGGTGCAAAGACCCTGACTCCCAGTGAGAAGCTGGTCGGTAAGGTCTACGAAGAATTAAATGGTGAATAGAAAGGGACTTTCCTAGTTGTCCGCTCTCTATGGATAAGCAAAGTTAACCAATTACAGTCTACCTCAGGTTAGCCTCATATAAAACACCACACCTAGTTTCCTATAACTACAGCAGTGCGTCCGGATTCCCCCATGATCCGGGCGTACTTGTTTTGGTGCTCTGATAAAACATGAAAACACTATTTGTATCAAATTAGTTGTGATGAATTTGATGGGTGCGTTGCTGCTCGGAAAAGTTTGACCGGACCTCCCTAGCAGTTTATCCTGAAAGGCATGGTAGAATTGTTCGATTAAAGTTGAGGTAAGCATGATTTGGGACGGCTTTGACGCGGAAAAATTTGAAACATGGTTTAAAACTCCTGCCGGGCAGTTTGCACTTGAGCAGGAAGTCGGGCTTATGGACCATCTTATTTCCGGCTGGCCGCGGCGCAAAAGGAAGCTGCTGGAAGTAGGTTGCGGCACCGGGCTTTTTCTCGATCATCTTTATCGTTGCGGTTTTGATATCAGCGGTGTGGACCGTTCTCCGGTGATGCTGGATGCAGCCCACAAGCGGCTGGGCAACCGTGCTTCCCTCTATCTCTGCAATGGGGAACATCTTCCTTTTACCGACAATGAATTCGACTTCACCGTACTCTGGACTGTTTTGGAGTTTTGTTCCAATCCAGAAGAAATGCTGCGTGAGGCTGCAAGGGTTTCCGCTGGTGGATTGTTGATCGGATTTCTCAATCGCCATTCAATTTATTTTTTCACCCATGGCAGGATGTGGCCTTGGGCTTCTTCTTCAACCCTGCGTAATGCGCATTGGTATTCACCTTCTGAAATGCGCAGGAGTGTTAAGGATGCCTGCGGGTACAGTCCGGCAATGACCCGGTCCGTGCTGCCCGGTCCCATGTGGAGCTGGATGAACAGGACTCCGTTAAAGCAGTTGAACGGGATGGTTTATCCTCCGTATTTCGGGGCCTTCACCGGATGTCGCGTTGATTTTCACAACCGTAGGCCCATGAATCCGTTGCATGCATGGAAGAACATGCCCTCAGCAGCGACTTCCACTAAGAGAAAAACCCTGAAACCGGAGTGCTTCAGGGGTTTAAAGTAAATTCGCCAAGGAGATTTCAGATGAAAAAATTGGTTCCATTGCTTATTGTCTGTATTCTTTTCGTAGCTTCCGGCTGTGCTAATAAAGCCCAGTCCGGAGCAGGTATCGGAGCGTTGGCCGGAGCGACAATCGGTGCCCTTACCTTTAAAAACAAGGCTTCCGGGGCGGCCATTGGTGCCGGGATCGGCGCACTTATGGGTTATGTGGTCGGCAACGAGTGGGATAAATCTGATGAAAAACAGGTTTCAAAAACTTTGGAAGCCAACCATTCCGGACAAACTTCAAACTGGACCAATCCTGATACCGGAAAATCCTACAGTGCCACTCCTTCCCCGGCTTATGTTAATCAGGGCAAAGTGTGTCGTGATGTGACCATCACTGAAGACGGTGGAGAAAAGATTCTGGCCAAGGCCTGCCGCGGTGAAGATGGGGTTTGGAGACTGCAAGAGTAGTTTTTGGATTTTGACGAAAAAAAAGAGCGCGAACCCAGTGGGATTCGCGCTCTTTTTTGGTTCTTGTATTAATTTTCATATTTATGAAACCATAGCCTGAATCAGCTTGTCCAGTTCCCTGGTCATTTCCGCTATTTCATCAACAGAGCTGGCGGCTTCGCGCATGGCGATGCTTGTTTCCTGAGAGATTCTGTCAACTTCCTCACTGGACTTGGTTATCTGCTCAGCAGTTGCAGACTGTTCCTCAGATGCAGTTGCTATTGAGTGGACCCGTTCAGAGGAATCATCGGAATAGGTGACGATTTCCCCAAGTACGGCCCCGGCTTTGTCGGCTAGTTCAGTGCTTGTTGCTACTGCGGAAACCGCAGCTTCTGATGAATTTATGTTCTTGTGGCTGGAGTTCTGGATGGCGGTGATGGCTTCGTTTACTTCCGTAGTGGCGGTCATGGTTTTTTCAGCCAGTTTGCGTACTTCGTCGGCAACAACCGCGAAACCGCGTCCGGCTTCCCCAGCCCGGGCCGCTTCAATGGCAGCGTTAAGTGCCAGCAGATTGGTCTGGTCGGCAATGTCACTGATCACTTCAATGATGCTGCTTATTCCTTCTGCCTGATGGCCCATCTCAATGGTGTCGGTACGCAGGGTTTCGGCTTGTCTCTGAATGTCTTCAATGGCTTTAACTACCTTGCCGACAACATCAGCTCCACTGGAGGCTTTTTCGCGGGTAAGCCCGGTGTTATCTGCTGCTTCCCCGGCATTACGGGCTACTTCTACTACCGTGGCATTCATTTCTTCCATAGCCGTGGCAGTTTCAGCGGTGCGCTCACTCTGTGTAGCAGCTCCGCGGCTGGCTTCATTTACCTGTCTATTCAATGACTCGGCGGAGCTGGAAAGTCTTTCGGATATTGTTGAGGCCTGTTCGGCCAGTCCGGCAACCTTTCGCTGCATGCCGATTACTTCCGTCTGGTCTACTATGATTTCAAATACCCCGGTCAAGCTGCCGTTGTTGTCTGTTATGGGGATACCGGTGTAAGCAACTGTTGTATCAGGACTAGATTCTGCATTAAGATCAAGGGAGTCCGCAGCTAATATCTTTTCATAATGGCTACTTTGAGATTTTTTGCTTAGTTGATCTATGCATTTTTGTCTGGTTTCAATAGATGGTGTGAGTCCGGCAGATCCTGCGGCCTTGTTGCTGAAGATAGAGTTATGGTTTCTACTAATGCAGGAGATGGGGTTGGCAATGTCGTCAAGGTAATTCACAAGTGAATCCGCAAGTGTGTTGGCGTTGTTCATGATGCCAGCGTAGAAGCCGGAAAGGGTGCTTGCATCTGCTCGGAAGCGCAGGTCTCCAAGCCTGATTTTCTCTACAGTCTCTTCAAGTTCTGCTGAAATTGATGTCAGACTGTCATTGATTTCCAGCATGGCCAGACTGACACCTTTGGCTTTAGTACGTTCAATTTCGTTGGCAGCATCGAGGTCACCGGCGGCAATACGACTAGCGATTTGTTGTATTGTATTCGGTTCCCCTCCTAACTGAGCCATGAGGGAACGGCCAATTAGTATGGTAATTGCGATTGAAATGAAGATTGCGACAAAGATGATCGCAATCATTGTTCTTTGTCCGGCTATAAAATCTGATTCTACTTGATGGTATACCGCTTCTGCGACCACAAGTTGAACATCAATCAGTTTGGAAATAACTTCAGTAACCGGGTCGATGGCTGGGTAGAGTTTGTTTTGGATGTAGTTAATCAACTGCTGTTCGTCTTTTGATTGGAAAATTGAGCGAAGCTTGGCAATTGACAGGTCTGCATGGGCTATCTTGGGCTTTAGTTCATTGACTAGTTTTTCTTCATCCGGAACAAGTTCTGTTCCCAGATAGGCATCTAATTCTTTCTTTATGTTTTTTTGAGCGGTGTCGAGATTTTCAATTCCCTGATTACTGCTTAAAGCTTTACTGCGGACTTTATGCGATGTGTCCACAATGTTAACCGCATATTCGTCTGAAATAATTTTTAGCTGTTTCAGCGGAATAACTCGGTCAAGGTAAACTGTTTGTAAGCCGGAATTAGTATTCTGGGTTAATTTTAGTCCGAGGATCACAGAAGTAATCATCATTAACAATAGAATTGCAGCTAGTAAGCCGATGCGAAAACTTACTCTCAAGTTGCCTAAGATATTCATAATATTCTCCCTGTCTGGTTTCTGTTCTATCCTTTTAGTAACAAAAAAAGGGTCAATATATTGAATACTATCTTAAAACAACAAATATGAACATGTTAAGTTGTTCTATTGTTGCAATTGTCGTTTCGCTGGTGATGAGTAGATGAGTGCAAAGAGGGAGAGTGAGTGCTGATTATAATTAATAGAATAGGTTGCACTAACCTTCAATGGAAGCTAAAGGAAGTGCTTGCTCCTATCAGTTGGAAAGAAGACCACTCCCTGGGGAAGTGGAAGAATGGAAGTGGCCTTCTTTTCAGCGGAATCCCGCCAACTACTTGACGATCAGCAATTGGACGTCGCAGACGTTAGTGTTGGTGGGGCCTGTTTTATACAAGGCTCCTACCATTTGAAGGAAGTGGTAGGAGTCGTTGTTTTTTAAATAGTCGGCAATGGAAAGTCCCATTTCGCGGGATTTTTCCAGAACCGCAGCGTCGGCAAATCCTCCGGCCGCGTCAGTGGGGCCGTCATTACCGTCGGTTGATGCGGCAAGGAAGTGTATGGATTCGCCGTTCAACTCATCCTGTCCCAGTCGCATAAGAAATTGCAGGGCCATTTCCTGATTACGGCCGCCCTTGCCGTCACCTTTCAAAGTCACCACTGTTTCACCGCCTACGATAATACAGGCCGGTTTCTTTTCCAGTAGTTCCCATTCCCGCTCATCCTGAGCCACTGCCCAGAGCATATCGGCTGCGTCCGCTGCTTCTCCTTGAAGACGGGAGGTCAGCATGCGTACATTGTAACCCAGCTCGATGGCCTTATCGTTTGCGCCGAGTAGGGCTATGCGGTTGGTGCCGATGAGAATATTCTCAGCCTGAATCTCGTTGAATTCGTCCTTTTTTAAGGTTTCCAGCAGCTTTCCAGTATTGCCCAGTTCAAGGGCATGAACCACATTGGCCGGGATTTTATTCCGCAGTTCGTAATTATCAATGATAGACATGGCATCACAATAAGTACTGCGATCATAGCTGGTCAGGCCGGAGGCGATGGTATCAAGGTTGTCGCCGACAACGTCTGAGAGAATGAAGTTCAGGCTGCGGGCCGGACGCAGACAGCGCAGAAGCCGTCCGCCTTTGAGGGATGAAAGATGTTTGCGGATACAGTTGATCTCGCTGATGTCAGCACCGCAGGCTAATAGGGCCTTAGTGGTGTTCTGTTTGTCCTCAAGGGTTACTTCGATCTTTTCCCCGTCTACTTCGGCGTGCATGGGGCTGGAGAGCAGGGCGGAACCGCCACCTGAAACAAGGTTGATAACCAGCGTTTTATCTGTAGTGGAGCAGGCTAGTTCTTCAATTTCCCGGGCCGCACGAACGCTGTTGTCGTCCGGTACCGGGTGGGCAGCCTCAATTGTTCTGATATATTTGAGTTCTTCGGTGTGTCCGTATTTTACGGATATCAGTCCAGACTCAATGCGCGATCCTAAAATTTCTTCAATGGCAAGGGCCATTTTAGCGGTGGCTTTGCCTGCGCCGATAACCACGATGCGTTCGAATTCCTGAAGATCAACAGCTACATCACCTTCGTCCATAGCAACGGTCAGGATTTCTCCCTTAAGGGAAACCCTGTTGGTGATGATTTTATATGGATCAACGCGGTCCAGTGCTTCGGCAAAAATCTGCCGGAGATGTTCCTGTTCGTTGGTCATCATAATTTGTTCCTCAGTTTCGTTATTTGCGAAAAGGCAATGCGTGTCCCCGCCTTATACAACCTTGCCGCATGCAGGGTTGCAACACCTTCCGGCAGAGAATGCCCGCTAAGCGCGCATTGCCTATTTATTCAAACCGGCATCACCCAGAGCTTTTAACGCCTCACTCAAGTGAGAAGCCATGAGCCGGGCCGCCAGTTCGCCATCTTTGTTTTTGATCGCGGCTAGAATTTCTTCATGCTCTTTTAGGCTTTTACTCGGCTGCCCCGGAATTTTCAGGGGAGCTTTCCAGCCTTCGATCATCGACTTGTAAAGTGCATCCATAATGGATGAGAGAACCTTGTTGCCTGTGGCCTTGCCGATCAGTCTATGAAACTCGGCATCTACCATGATTGACCGGGGCAGGTCCTCTTCTTCAACGGTTTTTTTGAACTCTTCATGAGTCTTTAAAAGCTCTTCAAAGTCTTCATCGGAAATCCGTTCTGAAGCCATGCGTGCCGTGCTGGGTTCCAGCAGGGAACGGACTTCGAAAAAATGGCGTAGAGCTTCGTAATTATCTGTCAGCCATGTAGAAAGGGGGCTGAAAATATCCCCTTCGTAGCTCTTAACAAAAGCTCCGATACCGGGCTGTGTTTCAATGAATCCTTTAATTTCCAGAATTCTGAGTGCTTCACGGATAGATCCCCGGCCCACCTGCAATTCTTTCATGAGCTGTCGCTCGGAAGGAAGAGGTTCGCCTTCAGTAAAAGTCTTGTTCTGAATCAGCTCTTCCAATTGTTTGGCTGCTGTTTCCGAAACTCTGACTTTCTTAATGGGTTTAAACATTTTTGCGCACATAGAATGATTCTGGCCGCTTATGAGTTGTTGAGGCCGGGATTCCTTTTTTTGGATGGTCTGACGTCTTATTGTCTACTGGTCCTACCAGTATAACTGAGAAGGGAAATAGTCAAGTAAAGCCGAGGTTCAAGAGCAGGAAACAGGTAAAAAAATATTTTTTTGTATTCCTTTAGATAGTTCACTGTGTTAGCTTTAGAAGAATAGAGGGGGTAAGCGTTTACTTCGGGGTGTGATTGATAGTATTTTTTGAGGAGAGTGTATTATGAGCTGGAAGAATTTAAGGCTGGCCTATAAATTTGCAGTAGGCTTCGGTTCTGTTTTGTTGCTGCTGGTTCTGCTTGGGGGGTGGTCCATATCCGGAATTGGCACAATTGTAGGGGATGCGGAAGAAGTTATCGCAGGTAACAAACTCCGTGGTGATTTTGTACAGAAGATAGTGGATCATCTTAACTGGGCCAGTGAAGTCAACAGGTTGCTGACTGATAAAGATGTTCATGAAATTGATATTCAGGTTGATCCGCATAAATGCGGCTTCGGCAAATGGTACTACAGTGAGGACCGTAAAAAAGCCGAAAAACTCGTTCCTGAAATTAAACCTCTGTTGGCTAAAATAGAGGTTCATCATAACAAATTACACAAGTCAGCCATTGAGATTGAGGAAAAGTATGAAGATGTTGATCCTGGGTTGGGTAGTTTTTTACGGGAAAAGAAGGCTGATCACCTTAATTGGATGATCAGCGCACTTAAGCAGCTCATGGATCCGCAATCCAAGGCAATAACAGTTCAGGCTAATCCTCATAAGTGTGGTCTTGGTAAATGGCTTTACTCCGCAAAAATCAAGGATATGGGCAAGCAGCATCCTGAATTCGGGGCTCTATTAAATAAAGTTTATGAGCCGCACACCAAGCTGCACGATACGGTTAAGGTTCTTAATTCGTATCTTGCGCGCGGGGACCGCGAAGGGGCTCAAAGATATTTTTCGGAAAATGTGGAAAAATACGCTAATGAAACTTTGGGTAGAATTGATTCTTTAATTGAGTGGCATGAAAACGAACTTAAACTTCTTGCTGAAGCAACAAATATTTATGCCACAGTAACAGCTCCCGCACTTGTTGCGGTGCAGGGTATTCTAACTGAAGTGCGCGGAGTAGTAGCCGACAACATTATGACCGATCAGGAAATGCTTGATGCAGCAGCAGCTACTAGGCAGATCATCATTATAGTCAGCGCGATCGCTTTCATTATCGGCATTCTTATGGCCTGGATTATCGCCCAAGGAATTCTTGGTCCCCTGAATAAGGGACTGGTATTTGTGGCTGAGGTCAGCGAAGGAGATCTCTCCGCAGATGTGGATCTACAGCGTAAGGATGAGCTTGGTAAACTTGCAGACGGCATGCGCAATATGGTTAACAGGTTGCGTAATGTTGTCGGTGATGTGAATAATGCTTCAGACAGCGTAGCCAGCGGCAGCGAAGAGCTTTCAGCTTCAGCAGAAAGTCTCTCGCAGGGTGCAACCGAGCAGGCTGCCTCTATTGAAGAGGTTTCATCTTCCATGGAAGAGATGGCAGCCAATATTAAGCAGAATGCTGAAAATGCCGTCCAAACCGAAGGCGTTGCTGAAAAATCCCAGTCTCAGGCTTCTCAGAGTGCAGACGCTGTGGGTGAGGCTGTGCAGGCCATGAAGAGCATTGCCGAGAAGATCATGATTATTGAAGAGATTGCCCGCCAGACCAATCTGCTGGCACTAAATGCCGCCATCGAGGCAGCAAGGGCAGGGGAGCACGGCAAGGGCTTTGCAGTCGTGGCTGCTGAGGTCCGCAAGCTTGCTGAGCGTAGTGGGATTGCCGCTGCTGAAATAAGCGACCTTTCCTCGTCTTCTGTTGTGGTAGCGGAAAAGGCCGGGAATATGCTTCAGGAGTTGGTTCCCAGTATCAGCAGAACTGCCGAACTGGTGCAGGAGATCGCTGCTGCCAGTAATGAGCAGAATACCGGTGTCGGCCAGATCAACAAGGCTATCCAGCAGCTTGATACGGTCATCCAGCAGAATGCTTCGGCTTCTGAAGAAATGGCTTCCACCTCTGAAGAGCTTTCCCGTCAAGGGCAGCTTTTGCAGCAGGCCATGTCTTTCTTTAAGTTAAGCAGTCACCCGACTCCCATGCTTCCAGCAGGAAGGTCATCTGAAGATGATGGGTTTGATCGGTTTTAGGGGGGGGCGAAATTAAATGAAAAGGCGCATCCATAAGGGTGCGCCTTTTTTGGGTCTAATCGTAAACAGAAAAAGGGCATTTCATCTGACGATGAAATGCCCTTTTCTTTCAAAATGGTGGGTCGTGCTGGGCTCGAACCAGCGACTCTCTGCTTAAAAGGCAGATACTCTACCAACTGAGTTAACGACCCATATATTTTAAAGCGCGTCTATCTAAACTAGCTGTTAGCCTGATGTTTGTCAAGCAGTTTGTAATGATTTAAGATGGATCGCCGTTTTGAAAGATCAGTCCCGCTTTTTGCGGGGTGTGTTCGCCGGAATGTTTGTTGGTGGGTCGTGCTGGGCTCGAACCAGCGACTCTCTGCTTAAAAGGCAGATACTCTACCAACTGAGTTAACGACCCATCCGTGCGAACGAAGAAGCTTTTATCCAGACAGCATCTTTCTGTCAACAAGAAAAATGAAAAAAGTTTGTTTTTTTTGTTTTGATGTTAGAATTTTGAGCCCGTAATATACCTTGGAAGGATGTTGGTGTGAGTTAAGCTGTTGAAATAAATACATAAAAACTAATAATGTTGACAAAAAGGTTTATTTTTCATATATTGTTTAAGTTGAGCGGGGTGCCGACTCCGTGCTCAGCAATAAATTATGGAGGAATTCTATAAATGACACGTAAAGATCGTACCGAAGGCATCTACAGCCGTCGTGAAGTACTTGATGAAGGTGAGAGACGCCAATATTGCGCTTTGCAGCTCAAGGAACTTCTGACCTATGCCTACCGTTATTCTGAAGATGTCAAAAAACGCTTCGACAGAGCACAGTTTCAGGTCGATAAGTTTAAAGAACTTGCGGACCTTAAACATATACCTATCTTAAAAAAGAAAGAACTGATCTTTCTGCAATCCATGGGACCCCGTCTCGGCGGACTCTTGACCAAAGATCTCGGTGAATTGCGCCGTATCTTTTTGTCTCCCGGTCCCATCTTCGATCCCGAAGACCGCTCCGAGGACTATTGGGGTTGGACTGAAGGTTTCTACGCTGCCGGTTTCCGTTCCGGGGACGTGGCTCAGATTACCTTCAACTACCATCTTGCTCCTGCCGGGCTGATGTTTGAAGAGCCCCTGCGCAACCTTAACTGCGCGGTTATTCCTGCTGGTCCCGGTTCCACCAATAGCCAGCTTGAAATCATGCAGAAGCTGCGTGTTACCGGTTATGTCGGTACCCCCAGTTACCTTATGCATCTGGCTCAGAAGGCGGAAGAAGCCGGCTTGAATCTGCGTAAGGATCTGTATCTTGAAGTGGCGTTTGTTACCGGGGAAAAATTCTCCGAGAAAATGCGTTCCGATCTGGAGAAGAAATTCGATCTGATCATGCGTCAGGGTTATGGAACTGCAGATGTAGGTTGTATCGGTTATGAGTGCTACCACAAGAACGGGTTGCACATTACCAACCGTGCTTTTGTTGAAATTTGCCATCCTGATACCGGTATCCCGCTCAAGGACGGCGAGGTTGGCGAAATCGTCATTACCGCTTTCAACAAAACTTACCCGCTGATCAGGCTCGCCACCGGTGACCTGAGTTACATCGACCGCAGTCCCTGTCCTTGCGGACGTTCCACACCGCGTCTCGGCAATATTGTCGGTCGTGTGGATACCACCGCACGTATTAAGGGCATGTTCGTTTACCCCCATCAGGTTGAACAGGTCATGGCTCATTTCGAAGAAGTCAAACGCTGGCAGATCGAAGTTACCAACCCCGGCGGAATCGATGAGATGGTCCTTAATATTGAGGTCTCAAACTTCAAGCGTGAAGATGAGCTGCTGCACATGTTCCGCGAGAAGATTAAGCTGCGCCCGATCCTCAAAGTCCTGACTCCCGGCTCTTTGCCTCCGCAGATCAGACCTATTGAAGATAAGCGTAACTGGGATTAGCCCGGGTATGATTCGTAATACCGTTAACAAGTGCGCAAGGACCGTTCTGGTCCTTTGCGCACTTTTTTTTGTGCTTGGCGGCTGTGTGAAGAAAAACGTTCCACCTGAGATGGCAGTATCCTTTTTGCCCTGTTCTGGAGATTTTCTTGATCCGGTGGGCGATCCTTTATCGTTTGGTAAGCTCATGGCCGAAGCGTCAAAGGCTGATTATGTGCTTATCGGCGAAGGACACACCAGTATCTGCGACCATAAGGCCCAGTTTGAGATAATTGAGGGGCTTACCCGCGGGCATGCAAAGGTTGCCGTCGGTCTTGAAATGGTCACCGCTCAGAAGCAGGATATTTTGAACCGTTTTAATCTCGGACAGATTCCGGTGTCAGAACTTTCCAAGGAACTGGATTGGAAAAATGGCTGGCGTTACGATTTCGGCATGTTCAAACCCATTTTCGATTTGGCGGAAAAACGCAGGTTGACCGTGGGCGGACTTAATTTTCCTTTCCGTCTGGTCAAAGAGGTCCGTGAAAAAGGTCTTGAAGGGCTTTCTCCGGAGGACCGGGCCATGCTGCCGAGCGAAGTTATCTCTCCCGCGCCTGAACAGGAGGAGGGATTAAAAGAGGTGCTGGCAATGCATCAGGGCCGCGATGCCTCTGATCCTAAGCAGATAGAACGTTTTTTTCTCGTACAGTCCCTCTGGGATACGGGCATGGCTGAAAAGGCCGTGCAGCTGCGGAAAAGTTCCGGCCATCCGGTGGTTATCCTTGCCGGGGGCGGGCATGTTGAGCACGGCTGGGGCATTCCCCGTAGGCTCAAAGTCCTTGACCCGCAGGCCAAGGTTATGACCATCATGCCTTGGCGGGGTGATGAATTTTATCCTACAGCTGCGGATTCCTATTTTTATTGCCCACCGTCCTATGAAAGTCGCATGGGTATGACCATTGAAATGCGTCAGGGCCGGGCGGTAATCACTGCTGTGAAGCGGGACCGCAAGGGTTATAAGAAAGGTCTGCGTCCCGGGGACATCATTGCCAAAGCGCAGGGAATTCCCGTAACCAGTCTTATGGCTATGCACATGGCCGGGTCCAAGGCCCATAAGAAAGACAAACCGCTTGTCTTCACCATTGATCGTCGCGGCGAACTCTTTGATCTTGATATGGGCAGGCTGACCCGCATGAAGAAAGATAAATAAGATATTTCAGGAAGTGTAAAATGCCAGAATTGCCGGAAGTAGAAGTAATATCCCGTGGTCTTGCCAAGTCTCTTGAAGGCAAGACAATTGAATCTGTTAAAATTCTCAACCACAGTTCTGTGAAAATGCCGTGGTATCTTTTTTCTTCCCGCGTTGCCGGGGAGAAGATTACCCGCATCCATCGCCGTGCAAAGTTATTGATTATGGATTTTGGCGAAGATTTGCACGTGACCTTTCATCTCAAGATGACCGGACGGGTTTTGGCTCATGATGGTCCGACCACTCCTGAACCGCACACCCGTATCGTTTTTGGGCTTACCGACGGTGGTTCAATAGAATTTCACGATACCCGCAAGTTTGGTGAGGTGCGCGCCCTGAACAACGAAGAGCTTCAAGAGTGGGACTTTTACAAAAATCTTGGTCCCGAACCTCTGGAAGTAACAGCTGAGGAGCTTGCCGAACGCATCACCGGACGCAAGGCCCAGATCAAGGGCTTGCTGCTCAATCAGTCCGTGGTTGCCGGGGTTGGTAATATTTATGCTGATGAATCTTTGTTCCGTTCACACATTCATCCCAAAGCCAAAGCTTCCGATCTTTCCACTGAATCTCTGGTCAAGCTGTTCACTGAGCTGCAAGCGGTGCTCAAGCAGGCCATTCAGGAGAACGGCAGTTCGATCCGCGATTACGTAGACGCAGGCGGAGATGCCGGGGGATTTCAGAACAGTTTTAAAGTTTATGGTAAGAAAGGCGAAGCCTGTCCCGATTGCGGCAAAATCTTCGAAGGTGCAACAGTCGCCGGACGAACTTCTACTTTTTGCACTAATTGTCAGAAGATGAGTGATTAGTAATTTATGACAGCTGAATCCAGCAAAATAGTACGCAATGCTTCTGTTGTAGCAGGGGCAACTTTGCTTTCAAGGGTCCTTGGCTTTGTCAGGGACCTTATTGTTGCGTTTGCTCTTGGCGCAGGCTTGCCTGCGGATGCCTTTTTCGTAGCCTTCAGGATTCCCAACCTGCTGCGCCGTTTGTTCGGGGAAGGATCGTTGACCATGGCTTTTGTCCCTGTTTTCAGCCGAGTGCGCAAAGAAAAAGGCGAAGGCGCGGCCTTTGAGATGGCTAGATCGGCCATGCTTTGGCTGCTGCTTATTCTCGGCGTGCTGACCGTGCTGGCAATTGTGGGCGCAAAATATTTGGTCCTGCTCATTGCACCGGGCTTTGGCGATAATCCGGAATTGATGTCTCTTACGGTTGATCTGGTAAGAGTATGTTTCCCTTATGTTATTTTTATTTGTGGTGTTGCGCTTTGCATGGGCATCCTGAACAGCATGGGACATTTTCTGGCTCCGGCACTGGCTCCGTGCATGCTCAATGTGGCCCTGATCGGTTCGGCTTTGATCGGATATTTCACCGGGAACAGCGTGGCTCTTTTCATGGCTTGGGGCGTGCTTATCGGCGGGGTTCTGCAATGGATGCTGCAACAGCCCTATCTCAAACGTATCGGGTTGCATTGGCGCGGCAAAGCTGAGCTTGATAATCCCGGCGTGAAGCGCATGGGCAAGCTTATGCTGCCTACTGTTCTGGGGGCGGCAGTCTATCAGATCAACGTGGTTATCGGAACGCTGCTTGCCTCTTTTCTGCCCGTGGGATCGGTCTCTTATCTTTATTATGCTGATCGTCTGGTTCAGTTTCCGCTTGGTGTGTTCGGGATTGCCGTGGGTACAGCAGCCCTGCCCAGTCTGACAAAGCTTTATGTGGATGGGCAGCATGACGATTTCGCCCAGACTCTCAAGCAGAGTGTGGGCTTGATCCTGTTTATTTCCCTGCCTGCCATGGCCGGACTGGTTTCCCTTGCCGAGCCGCTTATTGGTCTTCTTTTTGAGCGCGGGTCCTTTGATGCTAAGG
Source organism: Marinifilum sp. JC120 (assembly GCA_004923195.1). Classification (NCBI taxonomy): domain Bacteria; kingdom Pseudomonadati; phylum Bacteroidota; class Bacteroidia; order Marinilabiliales; family Marinifilaceae; genus Marinifilum; species Marinifilum sp. JC120. Next base: position 107,346 of record RDSB01000012.1, read on the forward strand.
CGGTTTCTGCCACAGCGCAGGCCCTTATGGCCTACGGAATAGGTTTACCGTTCATTGCCATGTCCCGGCCTCTGGTGTCTGCATTTTATGCGCAGGAGGATACCCGGACCCCGGTCAAGGTTGCCATTTTCTGTCTGCTGGTGAACGTGGGCGTGGGTTACATGCTCATGCAGCATATTGCTCATGTAGGTTTGGCTTTGGCGGTATCTCTGTCATCCATGCTTAATTGCCTGTTTCTCGCAATAATTATGGGGAGTAGAACGGGCCTGTTTCCTTTGCCGTTTGTCAGCGTGGCAAAGAGTGTATTGCTCAGTGCATTGATCGGGGCAGGCGCATGGTACTCCACACGGCATGATATTTTATGGTTCGCACTTATCCCGATCTGGATGGCGGTGTATGGATTCGGTTCGCTATTGCTCAAGTCAGACGATGCCCGCATGTTAATTGGTGCATTACGAAGAAAGATTTGATGCCTCCAGCGGCCCTACCGGGAGTCCCTCCGGGGGCTTAAACCCTTTTGCAAAAGGGTTTAAGAATCCCAAAACCTTTTATTAGTTTTGGTTTGTTCTTATGTTTGAAGAAGCCCGTAGTTACTTTCCTCGTGGACTGACACAGCCAGACAGTGGTTTTCGATTTTCAACTGATTCCCTTTTGATCAGCAGTTTTGCTTCTGTACCGAGCAAGGCACGAGTTCTTGATCTAGGTACTGGCAGCGGGGTGATTCCATTAGGCATTATGTTGCTCCACCCGAATAAGGGGCTGACCATCACCGGACTGGAAATTAATCCGGAAATGGTTGCTGCTGCGGAAGAAAATGTTGAGAAGCTGGGTTTTGCTGATGAAATAGGCATCGTGGAAGGGAATGTCTGCGAGCCGGACTTCGCACCCGCCGGGAGTTACGATCTGGTGGTTTCCAACCCGCCTTACCGCAGCGAGGGCAGGGGCCGTGCTTGCCCTGACGATTCCCGCAACAAGGCCCGCTTCGAAGTTGATTGCGATCTTGATGCATTCGTCGCTACGGCTTCGCGAATGGTCCGTAACCGGGGCAGGGTCTGTTTTGTCTTTCTCGCCGAGCGTCTGACCGAATTGGTCAATTCATTTACCCGTCATAAGCTGGAACCCAAGCGCATGAAATTTATTCATGGGCGGGTCGATTCTCCTTCAAAAGTGGTCATGATCGAAGCTGTGAAAGGCGGCAAGCCGGGATTGATTTTGGAAGCACCTGTAGTTTTATTTGGGAAAGATAACTTGCTGACTGATTCTGCAATTGATTATTGTCCGTTTGTTGCCAAGTAGATCATCGACAGGTAAAGAATCTCTATACAAATTTTGAATGACTTATGCTCCAAAATAAATAGAGCGAAGCATACTAAAAGGTTTTGAAGGGATGGGGTCTGGGGAAGGGAAACTTTTGCAAAAGTTTCCCTTCCCCAGCCGCCGGAGGCATATTGATCAAAAAAATTATCTTAAAAGATTTCTTAGCCCATGCTGAAACTGAGATAGAACTCGGCCCAGGCATGACCGTGCTGACCGGTCCCAATAACAGCGGTAAATCATCCGTTGTTGAGGCTTTGCGCTGCATCGCTACTAATCCGCCACCTAAGCACTTTATTAGACATGGAGCCAAGAAAGCACGTGTAGAATTAGAAATGGACGATGGCGTGCGCGTGGCTTGGATTCGTAAGAAAGCAACTGCATGGTATGAAGTGCTGCACCCGGGCGAAGAGGAATGGGAAGTCTACGCCAAATTGGTAGGGAGAAAGACACCTGAAGACGTAAAGAAAATTTTACGTCTGAATGGCGTTCCAGTTGAGGGAAATGAGAAGGATGTTGACGTCCATATTGGTAATCAGCGTAATCCAATTTTTCTTATAGATCGTTCTCCCGCAATTGCGGCCCAGTTTTTTGCGTCATCATCTGAGGCTTCGCATCTGCTGGCTATGCAGACGGAACTTAAAAATCGGGTCCGGGCTGCCAAACGTGAAAAGAAATTTCAGCAGCAGAAGCTCGATGAAATCCGCGTAGAGCTGGATGAATTGCAAACCCTGCCGGATGTGAATCTGGAACTGGAGACTGCCCGCGAACTCAAAGAGCGCGTGGATGCGCTTGAGAAAGAGATCCCAGCGGTAGAAACTCTTTTGCAGCGTAAAGGTGAGCTTGAGGGATTCAAAACCAGCCTCAGCGTGAGAGAAAAAGAACTGGCAGTATTGCAGGAAGCACCGGAAATTTTTCCTTCCGCACCGTTGGAGCGGGCGGTTACGGGCATGGAAAGCCTGCGTCATCACGGGCAGATCCTGAAATCAAGATCGGAGTATCTTGCTGAATTGCAAATAGCTCCTGAACTTTTTCCGGTGCATTTGCTGGATGATATCCTTGCGCGACAAAATCAATTGACCTTCGCAGAAAAACAGCAATCCGCACGATCTAACGTCTTGGAACAGCTTATTTCTCCTCCGGATCTTGAAGATGTTTCGGCTCTTTCCACAACTCTCCACAATGTGACCCGCAACCATGTTTTCCGAGATAATATTTCGCGTCGGGTTGATGTTTTGGTCTCTTTGAATGATCCACCGGAACTTTATGATTTATCGCCGCTTATGCAGGTTATGAACAATCTTTCTTCTATGCGAAAAGCGCAGGCTGATGCGCAAAAGAATCTGCGCGAACTGGAACAATCCGAAGCGGAACTTAAGCAAAACATCGAGGCCCGTCTGGCTGAGATAGGCAATTGTCCGCTTTGCGGCGGAGATTTGGATGCGCAAAAACTGATCGGGGACAGCCATGAGTCTTGAAAAAGTAGAATCTAAGGGGCTTTTCCTGATCGGGGACCCGCATATTGCATCCACCCCTCCGGGGCAACGGCTGGGCGACTTTGCGGCAGATGTGCTGGATAAATTGGAAGCCTGCTTTAAGCGGGCAGCGGCGCTGGATATGGTTCCGCTCATCCTCGGTGATTTGTTTCACTGGCCGCGCGATAACGGCAATTCCCTGCTAGTGGATATGATAGGGCTGTTCGCGCAGTATAAACCATTCGTGTTGGTGGGTAACCACGATAAGTATCAGGCACGCTTTACCCCGGATGTGTCCATGGCCGTGCTCGATGCTGCGGGGGTGATCCGATTGATTAGTGAGCAGGGACCTGCTTTTGAACTTCAAACACCGCAAGGATTGGTGCTAATCGGCGCATCCCCGGACTCCACACCCATTCCCAAGGAATTTGATCGCGAAGATGGCAAATATCTCAACGTTGTCTGGGTGACCCATCACAATATTTCTTTTCCCGAGTGCGAGAAAAAACAACACGCCATCAAAGAAAAGCCGGGGATCGATTGGATCATCAACGGGCATATCCATCGCCCGCGTGAATCCATCACCAAGGGTATGACTACGTGGGCCAACCCCGGTAACATCACCCGGCTGGTTTTTTCCCGACTGGCCCTTGAGCGCAAGCCGCAAGCTGCAATCTGGATCCCGGAGTGCGAGGACCTTGAAAAATGGGAAATTTCACACCGCGATTTTTACGAGGTTTTCCCGGATCAGGAATTTTTGCCTGAAGTTGAAGATGCGGAAGCAGCGGAATCAAAATTTTTACAGGGCCTTGAGCGTCTGGCATGGAAAAGGACCCATGAAGGCGAGGGCTTGAAGCAGTTTTTAACAGACAATATTGACCCGGAAGAGCCGGAAAGCCCGCTCATCTGGGAATTGTATACGGAGGTTACCGATGGTAATGGGTAATGGAATGAATAACGGTGCAAATCAGCCCGCTAACGGTCTTGAGCAAGAACTTAACCTGCTTAAGGATCAGCACAAATGGTTGCACGATAAGAAAATTCGTACTGAGCAGGAATTAGCCAGTACTACCAGTCAGCTTGCAGCTCTTGAAGAAGAAGCCAAGGCCCAGTACGGCACTAGTGATCCGCAGGAACTGTCCAAGCTCTTGGAAGAGAAAAAGTCCGAAAACGCACGTTTGGTAACTGAATACCGTGCGCATATCATGTCGATTAAAGAAGGTTTGGATAATCTTGAGCAGGGCGGTAATTAGTTGTGCAGTCGTCCGATCTGCCTACACTTGAATCTTTAGAACGTAGAGCTGACCGCTTAAGCGCTAAGGCTTCGTCACGTTTGGACGATTGGCTATCCTTGCGTGAAGACGGGCTTAAAATCGATGAATTTCTGGAGCTGGCACCGGGTGCGGCTGAGCGGCTGGAAGAGCTTTCCACGGCTTTGTTTGGCGAACTGCTGAGCGAACTGGAGACCAATCTGACTCATGCCATCAGGGAGATTTTGGGACAGGATCGCGAAGTTAAGGCGGTTGCATCTATCCGCGATAAAAAATTGCAGGTCGATTTCCAGATTATGAATCAGGGCGGCGAAGAAGATATTATGGTCGGGCAGGGCGGTTCGGTCTGTAATATTCTATCAGTGGGACTACGGCTCATTGCTTTGTCGAGGCTTAATCCTGAAGCGCATCGACCTTTTCTGGTGCTGGATGAGCAGGATTGCTGGCTGCGTCCTGATCTTGTGCCCGGATTTATGGAGCTGATCAGGACTATTGCCGAGCGGTTGGGTTTTCAGGTGCTGGTTATTAGTCATCATCCGCTGGACCTATTTTCCGAAAGCGCGGACGGCATTCTTGCTTTGCAACCGCAAAAGGATGGCGGCCCGATTGTGGAGCTGGTTAAGTAACAGCCTGAAATTAAAGAGCTTGGCTTTTACTGGTTGTTTGCGGATTTTTGCTGTATCCTGCCCCCAGTTAATTAAGTTTTTTAGTGGAGTTTATATAAATGGCTGAGCAAAGTCTGAAACGCATTCTGGACATCCCCCTTGAAGTCAAGGTTGAGATGGGGCGAACCAAACTTCTGGTCAATGAAATTATCCAGTTTGGTCAGGGTACCGTTATCGAGCTGCATAAGCTGGCCGGGGAGCCACTGGATATGTATGTGGAAGGTAGGTTGGTTGCGCGCGGTGAGCTTGTTGTAATCAATGAGAATTTCGGGTTCAGGATTACTGAGATTATTAAGCCTGAAGACAGGATCAAAAAGCTGGGCCTGTAACTGGGAACAGCCGGAATCCGCGAAAAGATTTTTCGAATTTTCCGCCCCCTGCTAACGGGGGCTTTGTTTTTTGGCGTATCTGCCGTAAAACGGGCTGTTGTCTTCTCATGCAGCCTCGGATAAGAAGTTTCCTCGCAAGGAGGTCACATTAAGTGTCATCGTTAAATAATTCGTTTAAAAGCAAGCCCGTAATCTGGGCTGTTGCCATAATTTTTATCAGTACTTTTGCCCGTCTCTGGTTCCTTGGATCCGGGCAGCTCAATCTTGTGCAGGATGAGTCCCAGTATTGGGATTGGACCCGGCACATGCAGCTCACATATTACTCTAAAGGTCCGCTCATTGCCTGGATTATCGGGCTGTGGACATCTGTTTTCGGTAATACTGAATTCGGGGTTCGCTTCGGTTCGGTGGTCGGCTCATTTTTGACCCAGATTGTACTTTTCTGGGGTGTTGCGCGCATGTGGAAAAGACCAATCGCGGCAATCTGGACCCTGATCATCTACAATTCCATGCCTGTCTATCTGGCTCTTGGAATCCTGATGACCACGGATAATCCCTTTATCCTCTGCTGGAGTTGCGCTCTTTTTGCTCTGTACAAGGCCTCTATTCCGCATCCTCCGGGATTGGAGCGGGATTCCAATGAATCACAGACCAAGCCTTTTGTTCTGATAAGTCTTTTTTTCGGAGTCGGCATTCTGGCCAAGTACACCATGCTCGGCTTTGCAGGGCTTTCGGTTATGTACGGGCTGCTGCTCATGCGCCGGGAAAGGCTTCCACGCGGTTTTTGGAGCAAGTTGTTTCTTTCGCTTGGCGGGGGACTTTTCCTCGGCTTTTTGCCGACCCTGATCTGGAACATGCAGAACAGTTTCGTTGGCTATAAACATGTACTGCACCTGATCGGAGCTTCCGGGAATAAGGCTTCACACCTGCTGCGTTTCGACCGTTTTCTGCCGTTTTTTGGTGAGCAGGTAGGGATGGCTACTCCGTGGTGGCTGGTTTTTATGTTCATCGGTGGATTTGCCGCTTTGTTTTTTGTTCTTAAAGGCAAAGGGCGCAACCTTATGAACCTGAACCATCGGCAAAGTGCTTTGCTTTCTGTTTTCTTTCTGCCGGTTTGGATTTTCTTTTTTGTCTGGAGTTTTCACGCCAAGGTGCTCGGTAACTGGGCGGTTATCTCTTATGTCAGTGGCGTAATGATTGCCGGGTTTGCATTTGAGAGCTTCTGGGGGCGCAGAGGGCGTTTTCGCTCCCTGTGGATGACCTTGAGTATTGTTATTTTTATGGTTCTTCATTTCCAGAATCTGGTACCCCTGCCGGATCATCTTAATCCTACTCATCGCCTCAAGGGCTGGACCGACCTCGGCCAGCAGGTGGTGGAGTTGGAAAAGACCCAGTTCAAGGACCCGTCCAAGGTTTTTGTCATGAGTGACGAGTATGATATGACTGCTGCTCTGGCCTTTTATGTGCCGGGCCAGCCGCGTACCTATTGCGCGTGGATCGACCGCCGCATGAACCAGTATGACCTCTGGCCCGGTCCTGAAGATAAGGTCGGCTGGGATTGTGTTTACGTCATCAAAAAGTTTCATAGCAATACAAATGAAGAGATGAAGGAGATGTTCGAGCGGGTCAGCTCGCCCATCCACATCCAGACTACTTTCCGTGGGAAACCGGCCCGTAAATTTACCGTTTATCTTTGTTACGGCTACAACGGTAAATGGCCACGTGATCCTAGGTTGAGATTCTAGATCTGTCTTTACGATGACTCAAAAAAGCCCTTTCGGTTCTGCCGGAAGGGCTTTTTTGCGTGTTTTTAATAAAAAAAGAGAAATATTTTTCGGCAGTGGGTTGTGGATAAATTCCAATTGAGAACGGTCTGCACGTTATATTTTCTGTAATTTCGGGTGATTTGATGCTTGTTGGAGTATTGTCGCAGAAAAGAAGAGACTTTGATGAGTTTCTTTGACATTTTTTGACAAATAGTGTCATAACGTCTACATCGTAGTGTAATTTTGAAAAATCAGGATAAATCTTTGACACCCTCGCCTACGCTATACACGGTACGTGAGATTGCCGACACGCTGAGAATCCACCCGAGAACTGCCTACAGGCTGGTTCAGGAGGGAAAGATTCGCGGTATCAAGGTTGGCAGCCAGTGGCGTGTGCCGGAAAGTTCCCTGCTGGAATACATTGAATCCGGCTTGCAGGCGGCTCCTAAGAAAGGGAAGGATGACAAGAAAGGTTCTGAGCAACTGAAACTGCCCATTTGAGAAACATCGGTGGACAAGGATCATGAAAAAGTCAGCTGCCCTTAAACGGGTGACTCTGGAAAATGATTTTGGCGGCCAGATTTCCTTTGTCGGAAAGCTTGAAAATGAATCCCTCAATTACAGTGAGGACAGCGGGGAGCTGGTCTCGGAAAAGATTTTCAGCACTGAGAAAGGACGCACAGGCTATTCCGTTGCAACCAGAAACGGTCAGGAACGCGAGAAAAGGGCATACCTGATGGAAGATCAGGGCGAGACCTGTATCGTTTCCAACGGCTCCATTCTGCTGGGTCTGGATACGGATGTAATGCTTACTTTTTGTGCTCAGGCTCTGGCTGAGCAGGCCGAAAGTCAATCTGAAGATGAATTGGAATTTGTAAAAAAACAGCTGCATGTGGTTAACGGTTAGACCGTTTTTCGCTGCATTAGATTAACAAGCGCGAAAAGAAATCCCCGGTACATAAAGTGCCGGGGATTTTTTCGTTTAATTCTTTTTCAATTCTTTAATAAAGGCGTCGGCTTCATCGATTGAACGCTGCATTTCCTTGATCAACCTGCCGATATCGGCTTCAAGGGTGGTCAACTCGGACTTGAGCGAGGCAATGGCCTGCGCGTTCAGGTTGTGTTTCAGGTAGAGAACCTGATCCCGGAAAACATTGAGCACCGGATCGATTTTCTTTTCTGCTTTACGCATGGCTGAGAGAAGTCGTTTGAACTTGCTCTTAGTCTTGGAAAGTTTGACCCGGCTTTCATTGCGCAGTTTTCTGCTGGTGTACTGGTCAAGTTCAGTATTCCATTCATCAAAAAGGTCATTTCCCACTTCTTCAACTGAGTCGATTCTTTTGCGTACTTCCAGAGCCGCTGCTTCGCTGTGCTCGTATTCATCATTGAGGCGTTCGTATGTTTCCTGAAGGTCACCGCCGTGGAATCCGGTCAGGGCACTGAATTTCTCCAGCGCACTCTTGAATTGTTCGCTGGCTTCTTCCTGTGATTCACGGGCTTTTTCCACGTTTGAAACAAGGATGTCCCGCTTGTGGTAGCCGAAACTTTCCATTGTTTTGTAATAGGCGGACTGACATCCGGCCAGCCCAAGTGTGAGGGCGATGATGAGGGAAAGGATTATTTTATTCTTCAGGTGCATGAAATTTCCTCCGGGAATGAATTTAGAAGCTTGTAGTATGCACTTACATAAAAGTTCGGGGGGTGGTTGTCAAAAAAATACCCTGTCACGCCGTGACAGGGTATTATAAACTCAAATGGAAGCCGCCGCTTACTGCTTAAGCTCTTCAGCTTTAATAATGGTGATCGGTTTAACCGGAACATCATCAAAGTGGCCTTTGCGGAAGGTTACGGTTTTGGCGATTTTATCGACAACTTTTTTCCCGCCGATGACCTTGCCGAAAACAGCGTAGCCCCAGCCGGAGCCGGATTCGGACTTGAAGTTGAGGAAAGCGTTATCTTTAACGTTGATGAAGAACTGGTCGGTGGCGGAGTGGGGATCATTGGTGCGGGCCATGGCTACGGTGTACTTGTCGTTGTACAGGCCATTGCGGGCTTCGTTTTTAATGGGAGCGTGTGTGGCACGTTTCTTCATGTTTTTATCGAAGTTGCCGCCTTGAACCATGAAACCATCGATTACGCGGTGAAAGATGGTTCCGCTGTAGTGGCCTTCGTTTACATAGCGCAGGAAGTTTTCCACGGTAATGGGGGCTTTGGCTTTATCCAGTTCCAGCACGATGTTACCCATGTTGGTTTGTAATTTAACGAAAACCTTGGACTCGGCAGCATTGGCGGTTCCTGCAAAAAGGGCCGCGCAGAAAAGGGCACTGACCAGCAATATTTTGAAAAGTTTCATTTTAAGTTTTCCTCCTTGGAAGGGTTTAGTGCGGTTTACCAGAAACAGCCGGAGCGGGCAAATTTGAGAGGGCTGGAAAGTATTTTTTTTGTGTAATGAAAAGTGGTAAGTGAATTTTTAAATATTGCATGAATTATGGACTGAAGGGTTTTGTCTGAAAATATAAGGAGTAATTATGCCGATTCTAGAATGGAACGAGGATCTGTCTGTGGGAGTTCGGATTATTGATACTGAGCACATGCAGCTTCTCGCTATGATTAATAAGGCTTACGACTCGGTAAAAAATATGGAAGAGGAGAAGGTTCTTAAAGAACTGGTGAAGGATATGCATGATTACGCATTAGGTCACTTTTCCACTGAAGATAAGTTGATGGAGCGATATGGGTATCCCGCTTTTAAAGAGCATGAAAAAATGCATCATGACTTTACCGTGAAGGCTGAAGCTCTCGATTTGTTGGTTAGGTCTGGTAATCCTGTTGAGCCGGTTAAGGTATTTAAATATCTTGCCGATTGGTTGCGAAACCATATTCTGAAGACTGACAAAGAATTAGGAGCTTTTTTGAATGAGCAGGGCGTAGAATAGCAGTAAAGGGAAAGGGCTCCCAGTGGCAAGGGAGCCCTTTTCGAGGGGTATATAAGGAGTGAGGCTTTTTATTCGTTGGTAATATTAATCTTACGGGGTTGGACTTCAGGCATTTTGGGGAGGAATAGTTCCAGCACGCCGTTTTTTAGGTTGGCTTTGATGTTTTCCCGGTCAACAACATCGGCGATGGTAAATCGGCGGGAGTATTCACCTTCGCAGAATTCCTGATCAATGAATTCCTCGCCTTCTTTCAGTACCGCTGCTGCTCTGCCGGAAACAATGAGAGTGTTCTCATCAAGGTCGATTTCAAGTTCTTCTTTGCTTACGCCGGGTAGGTCCATGTACATGTAGAAGCCCTGTTCGCTTTCAACTATGTCAGTTGCGGGGCTGTATTTTTCCATATGTCTTTCAGTACTCATGTTGATCCCCCTTATTCGATAGTGATGCCGACCTTTCTGGGTGCGGATGCTTCCATTTTAGGAAGAGCAATGTTCAGTATTCCATCTTTTACTGATGCAGTAACACTGTCAATGTCTATCGTAGTGTTGATAGATACTATTCTTTGAAATACACCGGACGGTCTTTCCTGACGAAAGTATCTTCCTTGGGGTAATTTCCGTTCTCCCTTGATGACGAGATCTTTAGCGGTAATATTAATTTCCATGTCTTCGATGGATATTCCGGGGACTTCCGCACGAATATATATGTTGTTTCCGTCTTCACTTATGTTCAGCGGAGGGTATGATGTTTTTCTCCTTCTTGGATGATGAGGATTAAAGACATCATTGAATATTTTGTCAAACTCATACGGAAAGTTATAGAATGAACCAAAGTCGATAACCATAAATAACCTCCTGTTCTGTTCGTCTGAATTACAAATATACATTCAATTCAAGTTGTCAACATTGGAAAAATTAAATTTTACATAAAATTTAAGCCGTTTTTTTTTATGATTCTGAAATAAAAGAGAAAATCCCCCACACGAATAATCGTGCGGGGGATTTTCTATTCCTATTCAGGGCGTAAAGCCCTTAGAAATCTATGCTAGGATTTCAAGTAGTTCGATTTCAAAGATCATGGTCTGTCCGGCGAGGGGGTGGTTGCCGTCGAGGACAACTTTTTCATCGCTAACGGATTTGATGGTTACGTTAGTAACGCCCTGATCGGTGTTAACCTGGAGCATCATGCCCACTTCGGGGTTGATTTCCGGTGGAATCTGGTTGCGGTCCACTTCAAAAGTGTGTTCTTCGTGGTAGGGACCGTAGCCTTCTTCGGGGCTGATGGTTGTTTTTACCTTTTCGCCAGCGGTGAGGCCTGTGACAGCATCTTCAAAGCCCTTGATCAGCATTCCCTGACCGAGAACGATTTCAAGAGGCTCACCTCTTTTGTATGAGGAATCAAATTCAGTTCCATCTTCAAGGGAACCTGCATAATGAACGCGGATTTTGTCGCCGTCTTTGGCTTGGGACATGGAAACTCCTTGTTGTTCGCGGGTAGCCAACTGGCTGTTGTCCGCATTTTTTGTATTTTTAATTATTGGTTTTCCCACTTATCAGCGGGAACAGCTTCATCAACGAGCATGATCGGGATTTCATCCTTGACCGGGTAGATAACATTGCAGGCATCGCATTTGAGGCCTGTCTCCCCGTTCAGGAGTTCCAGCTCGCTTTTGCACTTGGGGCAGACGAGTATATCAACCAGTTCTTTATTTAAAGACATAAAGGTACTCCTTGCGCATTGTTTGATCACTACCCTATAACTATAGAAAACAAATTCCTCAACCCCGCATTTCCCACTGCGCTGATGATGATTATATTGAGTTAAGGATTATCATACCGGAGATTATTATGTCTGCCATTGACCTGCATACCCATTCCACTGCCTCGGACGGAACTTTTAGCCCTGCCGAACTTGTCAGGGCTGCGAAAGAAGCCGGTCTAGCCGCTATGGCCCTGACCGATCATGATACTATGGAAGGGCTTCCAGAAGCTCTTGAGACTGGAGTTAAGGTGGGGGTGGAAGTTATCCCCGGATGCGAACTCAGCGTGGAGAGCAAGGTCGGTGTCCTGCATATTGTGGGACTTTGGGTGGACCCCTATTCGGAACGGTTGAAACGTGTCTTCGAGAAGGTTCGAGCACGCCGGGTTGAGCGCAATGAGGCTGTTGTTGCTAAATTGCAGGAACTCGGCTTTGACATCTCCATGGAAGAGGTGCAGGGTCATGCCGCCGGAACCATCGGCAGGCCGCATATGGCCCGGATCATGCTCGAAAAAGGGTATGTGAAGAGTTTTGACGAGGCTTTTACTGACTATCTTGGCAAAAAGGGCAAAGCTTATTTTCCCAAGAATAATCTTTCAGCCGAGGCAGCTTTCGAGCTGTTAAGCTCTACGGATGCGACCCCCATTCTGGCTCATCCCTTTCTGCTGAGCAGGGATGAAGATGTGCTGGATCGGGAAGTAGGTCGTTTAAAGGAAATGGGTTTGCAAGGAATTGAAGTCTATTATAGTTCCCACACCATTGAGATGACCGGGGTCGCTAAGCATCTGGCCCGTAAATATGATTTGTTGCCCAGCGGAGGATCGGATTTTCACGGTTCTGTAAAACCGGATATCCAGCTCGGCAAGGGTGCCGGAAAGCTCTTTGTGCATCATAGTGTGCTTGACGGGATCAAGGCCTACAGGCTGTCCAGAGGGCTAAAAATTTAACATTATTTAAATCAGACCATGAATACATCTACTGAAAATAAAACTGACAATCCTGATATTGCCCGCCCCATCCTTGGTGAAATGCCGGAATTACTCTGTCCTGCCGGGAATATGGAAAAGCTTGAAACCGCCGTTACTTACGGTGCGGATGCCGTATACCTTGGTGCCGGGGATTTGAACCTGCGTTCCGCCGGAGCCGGATTCAAGTGGGAAGAACTTCCTGCTGCTTTTGAACTCTGCCGTAATAACAATGTGCAGGTCTATTTCTGCGTCAATGCCTATCCCAAGGAAAAGGATCTTGCCAAGGTTCGTGCTGATCTTGAAAAATTGGCTGAATGTCCCCCGGATGGGCTTATTATTGCCGATCCGGGCGTACTTATGCTTGCTGCTGAGGTTCTGCCTGACATCCCGGTACACATCAGCACTCAGGCAAATACCGGAAATAGTGAGGCCGCAAAATTCTGGCAGAAGTTCGGAGCTTCAAGGGTTAACCTTGCCCGCGAGCTTTCCGCAGCCGATGTGTCCGACATTGCCGGAAAGTGCCCGGATATTGAGCTGGAGATGTTCGTGCACGGGGCCATGTGTATGGCGATCTCCGGGCGTTGTTTTCTGAGCGCGTGGCTCAATGACCGTTCAGCCAACATGGGTCGCTGCACCCATCCCTGTCGTTTTGAGTATAAAGCCACCGGATTGCGCGTTGAGGAGAAGACCCGCCCCGGTCAGGATGTCTGGGAGGCGGTTGAGCATGACGGCTATACTGAATTTTTCGCCGCCGAAGATCTTTGCCTTGTGCATTACGTCCGCATGCTGGCCAAGCAGGGTATTACTTCCCTGAAGATTGAAGGGCGCACCAAAAGTTCTTCCTATCTGGCGCAGGTGGTGGATGTTTACCGTACAGTCATCGACAAGGCCAAGGAGGGCGGACCGTTGCCCGCAAACGCCATAGCTGAGCTGACCAATGCCGCTACCCGTCCACTGACTACTGCATTTTTTAAAAAATCAGGTCCCAGCACCATTGCCCAGCCTCCATCCAAGGAGGAACGCAAACCTGTTGTGGGACGTGTGCTTGAGCAGCGTGAAGACGGAAGCTGGCTTATTTCAGTAAAAGCCCGTTGGGAAAATGATTGCGATGTGCATATTCTTGTTCCAGGCCTGGAAAGGATTCTTGTGAAGTCTGGCAGTTATTCCTTTGAAGCGACCAATGGTGAACCCAAGGATGTTGTTCATTCCGGTACGCAGGCTATTTTGCATTCTGATAATCCTGAAATCGCACCGGGGCTGTTTTTTCGTAAGGCTTGATCCTTTCAGCATTTCGGATGAGTTATGCATGAATAATATTCTTCTTCAAGAATGTGTGGTCCCAGCCTTTTTAAGTTCATGATCATTGACCGCAGAGATTTGTTTATATAATCATATAAGTAGAAAAATGGAAATTTTAGTATCAAGCTAAATTGAACTGCATTGTTCAGCTGATCATCTTATAGAAACATCACAGGCCGACGGCCCTAAGGAGGTTCCCCATGCTGGTTAAGAACTGGATGACTAAAGACGTTATCACTCTTTCTCATGACCGTTCCATGATGAAGGCAGCCAAATTGATGAAAGATAATGACATCAGCAGATTGCCTATTGTCGATGAAGAAGGCGTTCTGGTCGGCATCGTTTCGGATAGGGACATTAAGGAAGCATCCCCCTCCAAGGCTACCACCCTTGATATGCATGAGCTTTACTATCTGCTCTCTGAGATCAAGGTTAAGGATATCATGACCCGCAAGTTGGTCTCTGTTTCCGTTGAAGATACCGTGGAAAAGGCTGCCGTGATTATGGAAGAGAACAAGATCGGCGGACTACCTATTGTAGATGCTGAAAAAAGGTGTGTGGGTATTATTACCAATACCGACGTTTTCAAGGTTCTGATCAATATCACCGGTGTGCTTGACGGTGGTGTGCAGGTTGGTTTGGCCCTTTCCAATGAGCCGGGGTCGCTCAACGGTGTACTCGATTACCTCAAGGATAACGGCGGACGGGTCATGTCCATTCTGACTTCCTATGAGCCGGAGCAGGAAAATATGCGTCATGTTTTCATCCGTATCCACGATATGGACAAGGCCACCTTGAACAAGATCAAGGAAGGTCTTGCCGAGAACTTCAACTTGCTCTTCTGGGTTCGGGATTCCGTTCACGGGCTTACTTCATAAGTTTTTAAGAAAGATTTGTTATCAAAAATAAAAACCCCCGCTCCAAGGAGCGGGGGTTTTATCATATTCAGACTTGTGGAAGGTTGCGGTTAACCGCAGCACTTCTTGTATTTCTTGCCGCTGCCGCAGGGACAGGGCTCGTTGCGTCCTACTTTTTTATCTTTCTTGATCGGCATGGGGGGGACGATGTCACCATCAAGGTAGAGCCAGTGGTCGTCCCTTTTTTCGAAGCGGCTGGCTTCGTGATGGGTGTGGATCGCTCCCTGCTGCCTGAATTTGGCGATGAATTCCACTTCGCCGATTTCATCGTCTGCAAGCCCCTTGGAGGTAGAAACAATTTCAAGGCCGAGCCATGTGGATGTTTCCGCCCAGTTCTTGACCTGATTTTCGTCGTAATCATGCTTGCTTTCCGGGGCGAGGGTGTCGCCGAGGTAGTCGACATTTTTTACAGCGAACGCAGTATAGCGTGAGCGCATGAGCGCTTCGGCAGTAGGGGCTGGCTCTTTTCCTGTGATGTAAGGTTCGCAGCAGCTTTCATAAGCATTGCCGGAACCGCAGGGACATTCATTCATGTTTCTATCTCCAAATATTTATTTTTCGGCCTTTGGATTGAATTCTAGTGATTTCCGCAGGACTCGTGGTCATCGCAGACTGTTGCGGAGTCGGTGATGTTTCCTGCCGCCCACTGGGCAACAGCATCTTTGATTTCGCCGCCACAACCGCGGATAACCTGAATGCCGCTGTTCTGCAAGAGGTTGACCGCTCCCTGACCCATGTTGCCTGCCAGCAGGACTTTTACGCCCATTTCAGCAAGAGTGGGTACGATGCTGGATTTGCATCCGCAGCCCGGGGGAGGGGTGATTTTTTCTTCTTCGATGATATTTTTGGACTCATCAAGAGTGAAAATGGTGAAAGCTTCACAATGACCAAAGTGACCGTCGACCATTCCATCTCTGGAGGGAAGTGCGATTTTCATAATAAATTCTCCTTGAAAAAAAGTAAGAACGATGCAAGACCCGAAGCATCGAACTTAAAGACTGCGTACGCCATATACGCATACAAAAGACAGAATATCCAGCCGTAAGCTATGATAAGTATCACTCCCATATTGTCCATACCCGACAACGAAATTAGTTTTTTTGCCAGCCGCAGTTCCGGCCCGGGCGGACAGCATGTCAACAAGACCTCATCCAAGGTGACTCTTGTCTTTCATGTGCAGGATTCTCCCAGCCTAAGCGATCACCAGAAACGGCTGATTATCAGCAGGCTGGGTGGCCGTATCAATTCCAAAGGTGAATTGCAGCTATCCTGTGAGGAGCATCGCAGCCAGTTTCGCAACAAGGAAGAAGCTGTCTCCCGGTTTGCCAAGTTGATTGCCGATGCCTTGAAGCCTGTGCGTAAAAGGCGCAAAACTAAAGTTCCATATTCGGCTAAGCGTAAAAGGATGGATGGTAAGAAGAAGCGATCTGATTTAAAAAAGAGCCGTTCCAAACCCGGATATTGAGACAGCCTGCTTCTACATATTTTTTAAACAGTACTCTTCTGTGGATTGAAGTCCTTGCCCCAAAGCTGTGGACAGGTTATTTTGGGGTTATCCCTTAAATTTTGTCCGGAGGTCCCCATGAAAAAATTATTTATTCTGATCATATTTATGTTTGCCTGCGTACCGTTCAGCTATGCCGGGCAGGACGGCTTTGCCTCCAATTCTGATGATATTCTGCGCATGATTACTGATCCGGGTGGCCGGGCATTTTTGAAGATTGAGTTCAATGTTAATTCATCAAAGATCAGCAAGAAAGCTTATCCAGTGGTGGACTCCCTCGGTGCAGCTCTAACTTCCGGCTCGGGATCATCCATGCAGGTAAAGCTGGTCGGGCATACTGATTCCGCAGGAAAGAATGAATACAACCGTTCCTTGAGTCTCAAGCGCGCAGAAGCGGTAAAAAATTATCTTGCAGTCCATTTCAATATTGATCCCGCCCGCATTGAAGTTGAAGGAGCCGGTGAGACCCAGCCCATCGCTTCCAATGAGAGTGCGCAGGGCAGGGCGCAGAACCGTAGGGTGGAAGTTATAAATATCAGCAAAAAGTCTGATGCTCCTGAAGTCTTTAAAGAGTTAGATACAAAACAACTCTGGTAGTGAATTGTGCCGTCTGAAATAAATTAATCACTTGATTGACAAGTGTTAATCAAATGATTAGTTGGTTCTCATGACAAAACGCGAAAAGATATTCAATGCTGGTGCCAAGCTCTTTGCCGAACGTTCCTACAATTCAGTTGGAATCAGGGATATAGCCCGTGAAGCTGAGGTGAACAGTGCCATGATATCTTATTACTTCGGTGGTAAGACCGGACTGTTGCGCGAGATTTTTATCAGCTTTAGCGAGCGGATGATTGCTGTGATCAGGAAGGCTATGTCCGGAGCAAAGAATCATGGAGAGCTTGTTGAATTGAACGTAGCTGCCCTTCTTAACGATGCCCGTCAAAATCGGGACGTCTACCTTGTCGGGCTGCGCGAGCTTAATCACGATAGTGAAGAATTGCAGGACCTGCGGGACAATCTTTACAATACAGGGTGGGATCACTTCACTGAGTTTCTGGGCAAGACCGGGGCCAAAGCTGAGCATCCCGAAGAAGTGAAAGATATTTGTTTTACTGCGGTTTTGGGCACTATTTTTTCTGACTACCTGCTCGGTGGCGGACACTACATAGATGATGACCAAAAAGTTGAAGCTTACCGGAAAACTGTCACACTTCTTTTGAAGTCCGGTAGCCCTGCTCTCTGGGAATAATTTTTTTTACCCAACGATTAATCAACTGATTGATTAAGGTGCGTTTGAATAAAAGCAAGGGGGGAAACCATGCGTAACAAAATGTTTTTTTTAATATTGGCAATGATGATTTTACCGGGATGTAAGGAGGAGGTTCATGTTGAACAGCCTGTACGCCCGGTAAGGGTTTTGGAAATTTCAGATCAAAATGCGCCGGAACTGCGCAAATTTCCCGGCAAGGTCAAGGCTACCCGCGAAGCTACTCTGGCTTTCCGCATTCCCGGACAGATCGAACGTTTTTTGGTGAAAGAAGGGGATTATGTAAAGAAAGGGCAACTTATCGCCTTGCTGGACCAGCGCGATTTTCAAGCCGCTGTAGCCGATCTTGAGGCCAAGCTTCTCGGGGCCCGTTCGGTCATGAACGAGGCTAAGCTAAATTTTGAGCGCAACAGCAAGTTGCTGGCCTCAGATACTGTAGCCCAATCATCTTTTGACTCGGCCCAGAGTTCTTTTGAAAGCAGTCGGGCCACGGTTAATTCTCTGATTCAGGAATTGCGTCGATCCAAGCTCAATCTACAATACACCAGATTAGTTGCTCCTTTCAGTGGGACTATTGCTGTTAAGTCTGTGGAGAATCATGAATTTATTCAAGCCAAAGAGCCAATTGTTCAGCTTGAGGACACCTCAGCCCTTGATGTGGTTGTAGATGTACCGGAAAGTATCTGGGTTCGTGGATTCATCAAAAAACACAGCCATAGCTTTAAAGCCCTTGCAAAGTTTGAGACTTATCCCGGTCGCGATTTCAAGTTGGAACTTAAGGAATTTCAGACCAAGGCCAACGCCGAAACCCAGACTTATGAAGTTACCCTGAAAATGGATAATCCTGACGGTCTGTCCATTCACCCGGGTATGACCGCTGAAGTTGTGGCCAGCATGCCTGAAAATAAAGAGTTGAAATTCGTTTCCGTGCCTATTTCAGCGGTGGTTGGTTACCCGGATCAGGACAAGTATGTCTGGGTTTATGAAAAGGGTGCGGTGAAAAAACGCACAGTTCAGGTGGGTCGGATCGTTAATGCCAACTTCGAGATTCATGAAGGCATCAAGCCCGGTGAACAGGTTGTTGTTTCTGGGGCGCATTATCTGCGTGACGGTCAGGAAGTTAAAATTCTCAAAGGTAGAATCGGGGGCCGGGGATGAGTCTTGCACGGCTGTCCATTGAAAAGAAAACTGTTTCAGTGGTTTTGACAATTGTTTTCTTCCTTGGCGGGATCAAAGCCTTTTTGGATATGCCCCGTCTTGAGGACCCTGAATTTACCATCAAGGAAGCGTTGGTTGTTACCAACTATCCCGGTGCAACCCCTTCGGAAATGGCTGATGAAGTCACCGACGTAATTGAAGGGGCGGCCCAGCAACTTAAACAACTCAAGAAGGTAACCTCCATTTCCAATAGGGGACAATCCATTGTCACCGTGGAAGTGCAGGACCAATATGATAAGGAAACCCTGCCCCAGGTCTGGGATGAACTTCGCCGTAAGGTCAGTGATGCCCAGCCCTTCCTCCCCCCAGGGGCAGGGCCTTCCCTTGTTATCGATGATTTCAGCGATGTTTACGGTATGCTGCTCTCGGTAACCGGAGACGGTTATTCTCAGCAGGATTTGCAGGATTATGTGACCTTTTTGCGCAAGCAGCTTCTGCTGGTAGACAATGTGGCCAAAATATCTGTCTGGGGAGAACAGCAGGAGACGGTATTCGTGGAAATATCCCGGGCTAGAATGTCCCAACTGGGTGTTTCTCTCGATTCTGTCTACAAGACCCTCTCCAATCGCAACCTTGTTGTTAAATCCGGTAATGTAAAGGTCGGCCGGGAATACATCGAAATCGCCCCCTCCGGCGGGGTGGAGTCCGTTGAAGACCTCGGGGATTTGTTCATCCGTGACGGTTCCGGCAGACTGGTTCCCTTGCGCGATGTAGCTGAAATACATCGCGGTTACCAGAGTCCTCCTTCCCAGATAATGAGTTTTAACGGGCATAATGCCGTTGCCATCGGCATTGCCGGGAATCCTTCAGCTAACGTGGTCGAGCTGGGCCATGCAATCAATGCAAAATTGCAGCAGCTACAGGGCCAGACCCCGGTCGGTGTCAATATAGAAGAGGTCTATTTTCAGCCCAGCAGGGTGGATAACGCGGTTAATTCCTTTGTCATCAACCTTGCCGAAGCCGTGGCTATCGTCATCATCGTGCTGCTGCTTTTCATGGGTATGCAGTCCGGTTTGCTCATCGGGGCCATTTTGCTGATTACCATTTGCGGATCATTCATTTTTATTCAGATGGCCGGGGTCGCGCTGGAGCGTATTTCCCTTGGAGCATTGATTATCGCCCTTGGTATGCTGGTGGATAACGCTATTGTAGTCATTGAGGGGATCCTCATTCGTTACCAAAAGGGGATGGACCGTATTCAGGCCGCTGTGGATGTTGTGGAGCAGAGCAAATGGCCGCTTCTGGGCGGTACCATCATCGCCATCATGGCTTTTGCCGGAATCGGTTTCAGCCCGGATAAGGTTGGTGAATTTTGTCGCTCCCTGTTCATTGTCCTGTTCATATCACTGATGATGAGTTGGATTACTGCTGTAACCGTGACTCCGTTGCTTTGCGAAATGTTCTTGCGGCCTAAAATCAGTGAAGGCGATGATCCCTATGGTGGATTCATTTTCCGGGCTTACCGGGTAATTCTTGAATTCTGTTTGCGCCGCAGAGTGCTGACTATGGCAACTCTTGTACTCATGTTGGCAGGATCGATTTACGGGTTCGGCTTTGTTAAGCAGAGTTTCTTTCCGGATTCAACCCAGCCCCGTTTTTATATTCACTATTGGTTGCCGCAGGGGACTGACATCCGGGCCACGGCAGCGGATGTGGATGAACTTGCCGATGCCATCCTTAAAGATGAGCAGGTTAAGAGTGTCTCCACCTTCACCGGACAGGGTGCACCGCGTTTCATCCTGACCTATTCTCCGGAAAAGACCGCTTCCTCTTACGGAATGCTGTTGGTGGAAGTGAAGGATTACGAAACCACCGGCGAGGTCATGGCCCGTTATAAGAAATATGTGAACGCTAACTACCCGGATGCGGAAGCCAAGGTTAAGAAATTCAAACTCGGTCCCGGACGTGCGGCTTCCATTGAAGTCCGTTTCAGCGGACCTGATACCAAGGAGCTTCGCCGGCTTTCCCGTGAAGCACAGGATATCATGCTCAGCTCCGGGCATGCAGAGTCCATCCGTGATGACTGGCGGCAGGATGTAAAAGTTCTCAGCCCGGTGATCATGGAAGCACAGGCCAAGATTGCAGGTATTACCCGTCCTGACCTTGCCAAGGCTATGAATATGTTTTTTACCGGTACCAATATCGGGGTTTACCGCGAAGGGGATAAGCTTTTGCCCATCGTGGCCCGTCCCCCGGCTAAAGAACGGCTGGATGTTACCCAGATCGGAGATGTGCAGATATTCAGCCCTGTTGCCGGGCGTATGATTCCGGTGGAAGAGGTCGTTTCAGGATTTGAAACCCATATTGAACCGGGCAAGTTGCAGACCCGTAACCGTATGTTGACCATAACCGCATCGTGTGAACCCACAGTCGGATTGCCTTCAGTTCTTTTCAAAGAACTGAAGCCCCAGATTGAGGCTATGAAGCTGCCAGCCGGATATACTATGGAATGGGGCGGAGAGTATGAGGATTCAAGTGATGCTCAGGCCAGTCTTGCCGGAGCTCTTGGCGGGCCGTTTCTGATCATGATCCTTATAACTATAATGCTCTTCAACAATCTGCGAATCCCGGCCATCATCTGGTTGACTGTGCCCCTGTCCATAATCGGGGTCAGCTGCGGCCTGCTTGCAACCGGGGAACCCTTCGGGTTTATGGCTCTGCTTGGATTCCTTTCTCTCTCCGGGATGTTGATCAAGAATGCCATTGTGCTACTGGATCAGATTAATATTGAGCTTGCGGAAGGTAAGGAACCGTACCACGCGGTTGTGGATTCGGCTCTGAGTCGTATCCGTCCGGTTGCCATGGCAGCCGGGACTACTATTCTTGGTATGCTCCCGTTGGTGACTGATGCTTTCTTCTCAGCCATGGCAGTAACCATCATGGCCGGGCTGGCTTTTGCCACCGTGTTGACCCTGCTTGTAGTTCCGGTGCTCTACACCGTGTTTTACAAGGTTAAGAATCCGGCATAACTGTCAACCATAGCACTTTAAATATAAACCGGGCCTCTGTCGTTGTGACGGAGGCCCGGTTTATATTAAATTTTTTGCTCAACCTTTTCAAAGCAAGTCAGACAAAGCGTGTGTCCTGCAAACTGTCGGGAACGAGATTCCATGTGGGCTTCTCCGCAATCCTTGCAGACTAATGATTGAAGTATTGCGGCCGGACGAGGCATTCGTATTTGCGGCTCCTGTTTGATAAACATCTCAGCAAGGTCGGCTTTGTAATATTGCTTTTCGCATTCGGCCCGTACCTGCATGCATTTTTCTTCCTCTTCAGGTGTAGGATCAGCAAGCCCCATGAGTCGGCCCATGTCTGCCCGCAATTCCCCGATAAAATCTGGATTAAGCACGGCCCGGAATCCCTTACCGTCTTCTCTGCGGTAGAAGGTGAAAGCCATTTTACCGTGATCTTTGAGAATGAGGTTGCCCTTGCCCACGGTGCATCCGGTCAGTGCTTGAATGGCATCCACTCCGCACATGTCGGTTTCACATATGGCAACGATTGGTGATTCGTCGTGATGGCCCAGTTCGCGCAAGCAAAGCTCCGCCGCACGAATTCCG
This sequence comes from Marinifilum sp. JC120, assembly GCA_004923195.1. Classification (NCBI taxonomy): domain Bacteria; kingdom Pseudomonadati; phylum Bacteroidota; class Bacteroidia; order Marinilabiliales; family Marinifilaceae; genus Marinifilum; species Marinifilum sp. JC120. The sequence continues at coordinate 129,593 of RDSB01000012.1, forward strand.
ATAGCAACTCCCGGGCATTCGTGTCCGTGAAAATCAATGGTTTGTTTAATCTGCTCTTCTGAGAAATAAGTATTCATATGTAGTCCTTTTTTTACTGCCTTATCTCATGAGTATGTCCATGAGAATGTTCGTGCTCGTAATCAAGTGCTTCGAGGTCTTCCACGGGATGGATAACCGGACAGCCCTTGCGCATTTCGATTTCCACTTCCACGCCGTAAACCTGCTCGATTATTTCCGGGCTGACAGAGTCCTTACCACCGCATCCGCAAACCGTGCCGTTCTTGAGGAAGATGAACTTGTCTGCATAACGCAGGGCCGTGTTCAGGTCATGCATGGTCATGATCGCTGAGACTTTGTGTCCCTTGACCACCGCCCGCACGGTGCGCAGGATTTCCAGCTGGTTCTTGAGATCAAGGGAACTGGTCGGTTCGTCAAGCAGAAGCACATCCGGTTCCTGTACAAGGGCGCGGGCAATGCTGACTTTTTGGAGTTCTCCGCCACTAAGCAGATCAATGTAGCGCAGAGAAAGATGGTTCAGGGAGAGTCGTTTCAGGGCTGCATCTACAATACAAATATCGTGGTCGCGGACCCGCCATTTGATGTGTGGCTTGCGGCCCATGAGTACGGCATCAAAGACCGTTAAGCGGGCGGGCTCCACCCGTTGCGGCACATAGCCGATCAAACGGGCTATGTCGTCTGATGCCAGCTTGAAAACATCCTTGTCCTTGACCAGCACCGAACCTTGTTCGGGCCTGTGTATAGCGTTCATGCACTTGAGCAGAGTTGTTTTTCCTGCCCCGTTAGGACCGAGGATTGCCAGCAGCTCGCCTTGGTCTACTTGAAAATCGACCCCTTCAAGAACGGGAGTGCCGTTGTAACTGAAATTTATACCGTTTACCTTGATGTTCATTTGCTCCCCCTGATGATCAGCCAGATAAAGACCGGTGCGCCGAGGAATGCAGTCAGAACCGAGACGGGCAATACGTTGGGGGCCAGCATGAGTCTCGCCGCAGTGTCCGCAGCAAGCAGCAACACTGCCCCCACAATACAGGAGGCCGGAAGCAGGAAACGATAATCATCTCCGATTATGCGCCGCACCATGTGCGGACAGACCAGCCCCACAAATCCGATTATACCCAGAAATGAAACAATGACCGCCGTAACCAGCGAGGCCAGCAGCATCCCGGTTAAACGGACCCGTTCAACTTTGACTCCGAGTCCCTTGGCGGTTTCGTCCCCGGCTTCAATGGCATTGAAATTCCAGCGGTTGGCCGTGAACCAGATGTATGCCGCAGCAGTTACCGCGCTGATTATTCCCAATTCGGTCCAAGTGGCCCGGGCAACATCCCCGAAGGTCCAGAAAACCATGGCCGCAAGTTGCACATCGTCAGCAAAATATTGCAGGAACATGGTTCCCGCAGTGAAAAGCGCGCCCAGAGCGACTCCGGTCAGGACCATTACTTCCGGCGTGGCCCTGCGAGTGCGGGAAATTGCGATGATAGCGAAGGTGGCGACGAGACTGAACCCGAAGGCGATCATGGTGGTCAGGTAAGGGGAGTTGATATTTACCGCACCCACGTTGGAGCTGGCCATGGTGCCGAGGTCCAGCAGCATTACCGATACCGCGGCTCCAAAGGCGGCAGCATGGGAAATGCCCAGCGTAAACGGGGAGCCTAGCGGGTTACGCAGAATGGCCTGCATGACTGCCCCGGACACAGATAGCCCGGCCCCGGCCGCAAGGGCGGTCAGGGCTTGCGGAAGCCTGATGTTCCAGATGATCAGGTCGAACCGTTTGGTAACGGTATCTCCCAGCAGGGTCAGCAGGGCTTCAGGGGCGGAAATAGAGACCGGCCCCATGCCTATGGAGGTGACCAGCATAGCCCCGGCCAGCAGCAGTCCTGCGGCGATAAAGAACGTCTTCTGCCTGATGTGCCGTGAATATTCAGCGGGTATCTGCCCGTCGTCAAAATGCATGGCCTAGTTCAGCTCCAGCTTTTCAAAACCTTTTACGCTGAAGGCTTTGGTCATGGTCGCCAGAACTGGCGCGCCAACCATGAAACTGTATATCTCGTCAGCCTTGGTTGCGGGATCAATATCTTTAAATCTTTCAGGGTAGAGTACTTTACCTACATAATAGGCATCAGCAATGATGGAGCCGTAGTTACGGGAATACCAGTTGTAGGGCAGCACAGTGTAAACCTTGCCGGAAGTTACCGCATCAAGGGACTGGTAAGCCGGGTCGGTCTTGATCTCATGGATGGCTCCTGCATTCTCTCCCAGCTGGGAGGTGGAAATATCTACAAAGAGGATTTCCGGGTTCCAAGCCACAATCTGTTCTTTGGAAACAGTGGCATGCTGCAGGGGCTTGCCTTTACCCTTGGGCGGGCAGGCTGCGTTTAATGCATTTACAAAACGGAAGGGCGGATAGGCTGGTTCGGTTGACTGGAAGCCGTGTGGTCCTTTCTTGGCAATACCGCCCACGTAGCAATTTCTGCGTTTGGCTTTGGGGATGTCTGCGGTTCTGGATTTCAAATCAGTAATCTTACTTTCCATGAAGTCACATACTTCCTTGGCCCGTTCCTGTTTGCCGATGACTTCGCCGATGAGTTGCAGAGATTTGTAGATGGTGTCGCGTTTGGCTGCGAGGCTGGCATAAGAAAGGCAGATTACGGGGATTCCTGTCTTGGCCTGAAGTTCATCCGGGTCGTAACCCATATCTTTGTAAGTTTTGAAAATAACCTGCGGCTGCGGCTCAAGTCCGAGAATCAACTCCGGGTTGTCGTGTCCCCGGAATTCACCGATAAGCGGCATCTTTTTAAATTGCGGATTGGCGATAGCGTAGGGGCGGGCATCGAATCTGGTCTTGCGATGTTCGATGGAGTCCACACCGACGATCATATTCTGTCCCTGAAGGTAGGTCAGGTAGCGCAGGCATCCGGGACCGGAACAGATAACCCGTTCCACTTTAGCGGGAATTTCCACGGTACGCCCGGCCATATCTGTGATGGTTCGTGTTCCAGCAAAGGCTGGCAGCGAGATGCAAAGGGTGATGAGTAGAGACAGGAGAGCGGAAAATAATTTGTTCATGAGCACCTCAGATTTTGTAGTCAACAAATGTTGCGGTATTATTTTGTTTCGATATGTATTTGATGTATACGTATTGAAAAAACGTGTCAATATGGCCACAAAAAAGGCCGCCTAAAGAAATATTTCAGGCGGCCTTTCATCGATAATTTTGAGGCTGTTTTAAGCGACTTTGTTAACTAAATATGTTGTGCAAGCAACCCGTAACAGTGACGCGAAGTTGGATATCTCTCCATTCAGGCTGTATGCTTCGTTATGGAGTGTGGAAATGAATTTGCCTGTGCTGGTCTGTTCTTCAGCTGCAAGTTCATCAAGGATATTCCAGAATCGTTGCTCCAGTCGAATGCTGGTCACAGCACCGTTAATTCTTATGGATTTTGTTACCTGCTCATATTCAGGCGGCGGGGTGGAAGCGTATATTTCGCACATTGCTCTACCTCTTGTGTTCTTTAGCTCCCCCCCTTTTGCTCATCGCTTGGATGAAGTGATTAACCGATCTGGTCAACCAGCAGACGCAGCCATTTGGGGTGGGCAGGCCATGCGGGAGCGGTTATGAGATTGCCGTCGCAAATGGCGTCATCAAGTCCGATTTCAACATATTCTCCGCCAGCGAGACGCACTTCGGGAGCGCAGGCCGGATAGGCGGATACTTTTTTACCTTTGAGTATTCCGGTTGCAACGAGAAGCTGCGGTCCGTGACAAACTGCTGCAATGGGACGGTCTGAAAAATCGCGAACCATATCAAGCACTTTTTCATTGAGGCGCAGGTATTCTGGAGCTCTGCCGCCGGGAATCACCAGAGCAGCATAATCCTCGGTATTCACACTGTCAAAGTTTGCATTAAGGGTGAAGTTGTGTCCGGGCCTTTCAAGATAGGTCTGCTGGGCTTCAAAGTCGTGCACGGCTGTGGCGACCTGTTCTCCGGACTTCTTATCCGGGCAGACAGCATCCACATCATATCCCATGGCTTGCAGGGCCTGAAAGGGAACCATCACTTCGTAATCTTCCACAAAGTCACCGACGATCATCAGAATTTTCTTAGCCATTATCTGTCTCCTTTTTGAAATGTTTATTAGAGCAGATTAGCAAAGTGTGGAATGTAAGTGGTAATATATCAGTACTACAGGTTTCTAATGTATTGAGGGAAAAATATTGAGGTTGTCCCTTAAAAGCTCTGCGATTGGAACTGGTTATATCTCTGAGCGCTGGAATGATAATTGCTTTATATTTCTTAATGTTTTTTCCCAGGTAATTATTACCATCCGCTTAGTGCGGATAAACCAGGAGTATTTAGATGAGTATTTCAGGAATTGACAGTCCTGAAAGTTCGCAGCTGAGTGCGGGCTATGCTCCCGATGAATCAAGAATTTCAGAGCAAAGACAGCAGAGTGATTTTCTAGATTCATTAATGATATCAAAAGATAAGGATAGTAATGGTATCCTTACTCTTGATGAGTCAGGACTAAGAAAGGAAGAGTTCTCCAAGCTCGATGCTGACGGGAATGGTAGTGTCACTCCTTCTGAAGTGCAGGCTGTTCTTGAGAAGATGCAAAAGGAGAAAGGCGAGCTGGGCAAGCTTGATGTCCAGATGCAGCAGGCGGAAGAATCTGCCGTTAAAAGCCCAAGAGCAGCTTCCCAGAAGATGGTCAGCCTTGAAGATAGCGGGTTGGATGAAAAGACATTTAACATGCTTGATTCTGACGGAGACGGTAAGGTCTCGCAGGTCGAGATAGATTCTGTAAAGTCGGAAGAGAAACAGGCTCAGGAAGGCAATTTGTTATCCGAAGCACTGGCGGAGTTTGAGAAGAATTTTTTCCGCAAGAAAAAGGATGATGAAGAGGAAAAAGAAAGGGAATTAAACAAAGAAGAAGTTGTTGACGAAGAAGATAAGCAATCTGTGCAGATAACCGGCATTAATGCCGAGCAAAAAGAAGAGTCTACCAATGACAGGCAAGGTAGATCTTTTTCAGCAAGACAGATGGTCGGAGTCCGGGCCTATCAGGATCAGGCTGCAAATTTCTTTGCCTCTGCCGCCCAGTCATCAGTGAAGTTTGAATATTAAGCTGAATAGATACTTACGCTAAATAGGAATAACGAAGCCCTCTGAATTATTTTCAGGGGGCTTCGCTTGTTTTGTATAAGTTTAAATAAATAAGCTGCTTGCGACTTTTTTCACGGGAATTCACGTGGAAATATTTTGACAAATTACAATCCTGAAGGGTTTGGTAAAATCAATAATTTAAGCTCGCTGGCTGTTCGGTGCTTATAAGTTTACCAATTTACAAATTTCTCTGTCAGGAGTCCCGTTGTGAAAAAGTTGATCCTTTCCCTGATCGTTTTGGGGGTGATTTTATGTCCTGTCTTTTGCCTTGCTTCCACCCCGGTAGAATTGATTAAAAAGATTAATGCTAATGATGCCGGAGCAGGAACTGTGCAGGCTGATGCAAGATATGGGGCCAGTGTTGCTATGAATAAAGATACGATGGTTATTTGTGCTCCAAATGAGAAATTCAGTGCGACTGAGAGTGCTGGAGCAGTATATCTGTATTTAAAGGATAAGGGCGGCACGGGGAAATGGGGATATCTGAAGAAAATTACTTATTCGGATGTTGGAGAATCCTTATCTTCTATGAAATTGGGATACGCAGTATCTCTTTCAAATGATTATCTGGTTATTACAGCTCCGCTTAAAGATTGTATTGGGAAAAGTAAGGCCGGGTCAGCATACGTTTTTGGAAGGAATAAGGGGGGGATTAATAATTGGGGCTTTGTTCAGAAGATTACTCCGCGCTCCGTAGAGGATACAGGACTGTTCGGTGTAAGTGTTGCTGTTTGTGATGAGGTCATGGTTATAGGGCATCCGTATAGTTTTTATTCTGGAACTCCTGACCAGGGACGCGCTGAGGTCTATTTGCCTGATCCTGATTATCCGGGAGAATGGAAGTATCATCAGACACTGACCGCTCAAAATGAGCAGGGAGCTTTGGATCGCCAGTATGACTTAGAATTTTCGTCTTCTTTAGCTATATGCGAGGGGAATATTATTGCAGGTGCCCCCAACAAAAACTCAGACAGAAAAGTTAAGTCAGGGTGTGTCTATATGTATTCTAGAAAAGTAGATGAGTATTGGAGAATAGAGAATAGAATTTTTGCCCAAAATGATGATGGCAGCCGTGATGTTATTGAAGATTCACAATTTGGCTGTAGTCTCTCTGCCTCAGGGGATATGCTTCTGGTTGGTGCTTCTGGAGTCAGTGTCGGAGCCAAGGATGAAGTAGGAGCAGCCTATGTATATTCCAAAGACAAGAATGGTAAGGATCAATGGGGAATAGTGAAGAAACTTGAACCTGTTTTAAGTGATGGTTCTTCATATATTTATGCAGATAGTCTCTTCGGCAAGGGAGTTTCTTTATCAGGAGACCTTGCTCTTGTTGGGTCAAATCGCGGAGCATTTCTTTTTGACAAAGGCACATCAGATATATGCCCATGGCGCATGGTAGCCAGAATTTCTGATAGCGAAACAGAGTCTGGAGCTTTGCTTGATGGCGGTGTTGGCATACATGGAAATTATTGTGCGGTAGGGGCAAGTACAGAAAAGAATAAACCCATAGCCGCATATCTTTTTAAAATCCTCGCCATCAGCTGCGCTGATAAAACAGTCAGCCCTACTGCGACCCAACCTCCAGGAACTAGTGTAACCGTGACTTCGGTTGCTAAAAGAGTGAAGACTACAACAGAGCTTAAGAAAGAGCACCAGACACCCGGCATGGACAGTATGCTCGGAGCCAATGTTTATGAGTTTAACGCCACAGTTACAGCCGGGAAAGTGGCCTATTTCTGTTTCAACAGTTCCAGCCTTGGAGAGCGTGGGGCAGAGGATGTTTCCCTGTTCAAACTTTTCCCGGACAAGGAATCAAAGAGTTTTACCTACAGTCCCGGCAAGAATCCTGAAGATGAGGGCTACTTCTGGATTACCGACGAAAATAACAGCGGGCAGTACATTGACTCGAAGATGGTCCTTGAAGGCGCGCGAACTTACACAGTCAACTATTCGGTAAAAGATAATGGCGATTATGATCTGGATGATACACCCGGTGTGATTAACGACCCGGTCGTTCCGGGCACTTCTTCAGGCGGCGGCAGCAGCGGGTGTGTGATGAACCCGCAGGCGGGCTTTGCGGTGGAACTTTGCGGATTATTTATTGTCGCCTTGTTGGGGATTGTCGCACGTGAAATAGGTAAAAAGCGTGCCCTAAAAAATACAGCCCTGTCCCTTGTCTGTTTGGGATTGATTTTATGCCCTGTCTTTTCTGTTGCTTCCCCCTCGGTGGAATTGCTTAAGAAAATTAATTCAAACTCAGCTAGAGAAGCTGGAGCAGAATATGGGGTTACCACTGCTATGAATAAGGATACGTTAGCTGTTGGTGCTTCCGGTGAAGGGAGTGGAGCTGTGTACCTTTTTATGAAGAACAAAGGGGGAGCAGAAAAATGGGGATATCTGAAGAAAATTATTCATTCGGATGTTGGGGAACCCCTATCTTCTATGAAATTGGGCTACGCTATAGCTTTGTCGAATGATTATTTGGTGATTACTGCTCCGAGTATCACTTGTAATGGTGTAGCAAAGGCCGGGTCGGCATATGTTTTCGGAAGAAATAGAGGGGGGATTGATAATTGGGGTTTTATTCAGAAGCTTACTCCTCGTTCGTTAGAGCATAACAGTGAGTTTGGCTTAAGTGTTGCTATTTGTGATGAGGTTATGGTCATAGGGCATCCATATAGCGACTATTCCGGGATTATGTCTCAAGGACGTGCTGAGGTCTATTTGCCTGACCCGGATAATTTGGATCAATGGAAGTATCATCAGACACTTGTCGCTCAAAGCGAGCAGGGATCTTTGGACCGTCAGATGGGTTTAAGCTTTTCGTTCTCTTTAGCTATAGTTGAGGGAAAAATTGTTGCAGGTGCTCCTGCGAGAAATTCTGGGGGAGTGTTGTGCTCAGGGCTTGTTTATATTTATTCCAAAAATACGGAGGTCGATGATTATTGGAGAATAGAAAAAAGAATATCTGCACAAAAAGTTGATGGCAGCTCTGATGTTATGAAAAATTCTCGATTTGGCGATAGCCTCTCTGCTTCAGGGGATATGCTTCTGGTTGGGGCTTCTGGAGTCAGTGTCGGGTCTAATGCGAATGTCGGAGCAGCCTATGTCTATTCCAAAGACAAAAAGGGTAAGGACCAATGGGGAATAGTTAAGAAACTTGAACCGATCTCTGATGATGGAGTTCCATATATTTTTTCGGAAAATTTTTTCGGTAGGAATGTTTCCTTATCAGGAGATCTTGCTCTTATCGGATCAAAAAGCAGTGCTTTTCTATTTTCAAAAAGTCAATCAGATGCAGGATCATGGGGCATAGTCAGAATGATTTCTGATGGCAAAACTGAGCCGGGAGCTCAGCTTGATGGTGGGGTTGCCATTCATGGAAATTATTGTGTGGCTGGTGCAAGTCTTAAAGATATTGAGATTATAAATGCTCAATATGAGGTGGTTGGGTACAAAAAAAGTAGAGCAGCCTACATTTTTAAAACCTCCAACATCGTCAGCCCTGATAGCTGCGCAGACAAAACAGTCAGCCCAACAGCAACACAGCCCACAGGAACCAGAGCAATCGTGACTTCGGTTGCTAAAAGGGTGAAGACTACAGCGGAAATTAAGAAAGAGCACCAGACTCCGGGCATGGACAGCATGCTCGGGGCCAATGAGTATGAATTCACGGCCTCAGTAACAGCCGGGAAAGTCGCGTATTTCTGTTTCAACAGCTCAAGCCTTGGTGAGCGCAAGGCTGAAGAAGTAGCTCTTTTCAAGCTTTTCCCGAATAAAGATTCAAAGAGTTTTACTTACAGTT